>JAAUTE010000153.1 GCA_012031815.1 Chloroflexaceae bacterium | reverse complement strand
CGTCCCGACACGGCGGAAGACAAGGCGAGAACCGTCGGTGAAATTAATCCGCAGGCCCTGATGCTCGCTGACGCTGTTATCAACGGGATCGGTGTAGCTAAAATCATCGGCCGCTGCCACCGTAAAGGCTCCGTACTGTTTTCCGGCTAATGCTCCCGTCATTGACCCCAAACGCGCCATCAATTCCTGGGCCCGCTCCTGATCCACTTCCTCATAATCGTGGCGGGAATAGAAATTGCGGCCATATTCTTGCCAGTGACGGTGCATAATTTGGGCCACCGATTCCCCCCCGAGCCGCCACAATATTTAACCAAAACAAAACGGCCCACAGCCCATCTTTTTCCCGGATATGGTTCGATCCCGTGCCAAAACTCTCCTCACCGCACAGGCTAATCCGACCCGCGTCCAGCAAATTGCCAAAAAATTTCCAGCCCGTCGGCGTTTCGTAGCAATCAATGGCCAAAGCCTCCGCCACCCGATCAACCGCTCGACTGGTCGGCATCGATCGCGCCACCCCCGGCAAACCACCCCGATAGCCCGGAATCAGGTGGGCATTGGCGCGATCGCCGCCAAACTATCGCTAGGGGTCACAAAAAACTGCCGGCCCAAAATCATATTGCGATCGCCATCCCCATCGGAGGCCGCCCCCACATCGGGCCCATCATCGCCGTACATGATCTCCACCAACTCATGGGCATAGACCAAATTCGGATCGGGGTGGCCGCCGCCAAAATCCTCCAGGGGCACGCCATTGCGAACCGTTCCTGCCGGTGCGCCCAAGCGCTCCTCAAATAAATAGCGGGCGTAAGGCCCCGTAACCGCATGGAGCGAGTCCATACAAAAGCGAATTTGACCGGAACTTAAGCGCTCCTGCACCAATTGAAAATCAAACAAAGACTCCAGTAGTTCCACGTAGGGTTTCACCGTATCAATGACCTCGACCGCCATCGTTCCCAGCTTGAAGGAGCCAACCCGATCCAGATTAATATCCGCTGCCGCCAGAATCTGATATTGCTCCAGGGTTTTCGTGGCTTCATAAATCGCTCCCGTGATCTTCTCCGGGGCAGGGCCGCCATTGCCCACGTTGTACTTAACCCCAAAATCGCCGTGGGGGCCGCCAGGATTGTGACTCGCCGACAGAATAATGCCGCCAAAAGCTTGATTTTGCCGAATAAGGGCCGAGGCCGCAGGCGTTGATAGAATTCCATCCGTGCCCACCAACACGCGCCCAACACCGTTAGCCGCCGCCATTTTCAAAATGACTTGTATCGCCGTGCGATTGTAGTAACGACCGTCACCCCCTAATACCAGGGTCTGACCTTGATAGCTATCGAGGATGACAAAAATTGACTGAATAAAGTTTTCTAGATAATGAGGTTGCTCAAACGTCGGTACGGACTTGCGGAGTCCTGAGGTGCCAGGCTTTTGATCGCCAAACGGCTTGGTTGCGACTGTACGAATATTCATGACTTGCAATCGGTTGGGCAGTTACCTTTAATCTATCGGGGAAAGGAACTCGGCTCAACTTTTTTCCCCCCTTCCTGCGGCGATCGCCAAAAGAGGCTCTGGCGCGATGGGAACAATTCCCTGACCTCACCGGAAAAATCCCAGCTCCCTCTAAAATTTTTCCCCATCTCCTCAAATTTGCCCAAGCAAGTCGGCCACAGCAAACAACTAATTAACTACATTTACAAATACAGGCTTACGGGTTAGGAATCGGTTAGGCTAGAGTCAGTCTTATTTGCCACCTGTTGGTCAATACTACTGGAATTCATCAAAGATACTAGAGCTACTGCCAGTCCCTTGGCTTTTTGACCTAGGCCTTGCTAAGACAATCTTCTGTGGTTTCTGCTTGGGCAGAACAGCCGTCTTTTCTATTGACGCCATTCTTTCTATCACCCCGAAAATCGCCAGAAATGCAGTACGAAGATCTAGTTAAAACCATTAAACAAACTGCCGCCCAAGAAGTAACCATTCTCGATCTAAGCGATTATCGGCTGACCACACTCCCCCCAGAAATTGGACTGCTTGTCAATCTCAATATCCTCTATCTCAACAACAATTTTCTCTCCACACTCCCCCCAGAGATTGGCAAACTCAAGAAACTGTCTCGTCTCTACCTCAACAATAATCAGTTAACGTCCCTACCCCTGGAAATTAGCCAGCTAACGAATCTTACCCACCTGTATCTCCGAGATAATCAGCTCGACTCCCTGCCTCCAGAAATTGGCGCGCTGACCAACTTGACCCACCTGTATCTGAGAAACAATCGCCTCACCGCACTGCCAAGGGAGATTGGGCAGTTAACCCGACTAAAACGCCTGTATATTAGCGACAATGCGCTGAATTCCCTGCCGGTGGAACTAGAACACCTGGATCAGCTCTCCCAACTCGATATTCGCATGAACCCCGTCCTCTCGGAACCCTCACTACTGGGAGCGACGGAAGAAATTGAACGGCCTGACCTGTTAATTCAACGTTATTTAACCGAGCAAGCCGATCGCCTCAACCAGGCCAAGTTAATGGTTGTAGGTCGGGAAGGGGCGGGCAAAACCGCTGTGTTACGCCGGCTGATTACTGATGGGTTTAATGAAGAAGAGCCGACGACCCCAGGAATTGTCACCTATGGGTGGTCTATGGAGGTAGAGGGGCAAACCCTGCGGCTCAATGTCTGGGATTTTGGCGGCAGTCAAACCACCTATGCTGCCCATCAATTCTTTCTTACCCGGCGGGCTTTGTATTTGCTGGTGATCGATACGCAATTGACAGAAAGCGAAAACCACCTCGAAGAATGGCTCAAAATGATTCAAGCCTTCGGCGGCAAGTCCCCCATCATCATCGTCGGCAATAAAATCGATCGCCGACCCCTCCGCCTCGATCGCCGCGCTCTCTCCACCAAATACCCCAACATCAAAGGCTTCGTCGAAATCTCTTGCCTGGCCAATTTTGGAATCGAAATCCTGCGATCGCTGGTTGGGCGAGAGTTAGCCACCCTCCCTCACATTAGCGACCAACTGCTCTTGAGCTGGATGAGCGTCAAGCGAGAGCTAGAAAACTTAGAGGAGAACCTGCTTGAATACGGAGACTATCAAGAACTCTGCATCGCCAAAGGCATCCGCAAGGAAAGCGACCAGCGGCAATTGGTAACCTTGTGTCATGACCTGGGCGAAGTTTTATATTACTACAAAGATCCGCGCCTTGACAGCACCGATATTATTAATCCCTATACGATGATCTATGGCATCTATGCCATCTTCAATGATTCAGCCCTGATAACCGAGCATCGCGGTATTTTGAAGTTAGAATATCTCAATCGTATTTTTGATGCCCAAGATCCTAAAGATCACCTGTTTGTCATCGACATGATGCGGCGCTTTGAGTTAGGCTTTTTCCTGGACGCCCAGCGATTTCTCATTCCCTCTCTCTTGCCCGCCAAACAACCGACCATTAACGCTTGGAAAAGCTGTCTAGCCTATCGCTACTGTTACGATGTACTCCCCAATAGCATTATCTCCCGTACCATCGTGCGGATACGACAGTATGTTTTTCGAAGAGCTATGTGGCGGACGGGTGTCGTGTTAAGCCACCAGGGAAACAAAGCTATCATCAAGGCCGATCTCGATAAGCGAGAAGTTTGGGTTTGGGTTTCGGGGGCGACGGCAACCGCTGGAGAGTTGTTCTCTTTAATTAGTTCTACCCTGGAATCCGTCCATAAAACTATCCCAGGGTTGCAGGTCAAAGGACAACCGGAAGATAAACTTGGCAACGAAGAGTTTGCCGCCATTTTCCAAGGACAGGGAGACACCAGCCTTCAAGCCCTCGATCTCAATACCACGCCTCCCGCAGAAGAAAGTCTGTCGTCGCCCCCGTTGCCCCACCCCCCCGACTAAACGCTGGCGGCAGATCGGAACCGCGATCACGGTGGGTCTGGCCGTAGCCGTAGCGGGGAATTACGGTAGCAAGTAGTCTAGCTCACTGGTCACTTTTGCCGATTACGATTGTGGGAGGTGTGCTGTTATTAGTAATTGTACGTATCCATCAAGCGCGGCGGTAATCGTTAATTTTGCTTAAAAGCGCTAACTTAGCGACAGCCACGGGGGTCGACAGCGCAGTCAGTATTATTGGCATCACCAACAGGGACAGCGCGATTTGCCGCCGTTGTTGTAACGAGGGTTACAGAGAGGGCAGCCAAAGCAGTCAGACCGGCTAAATAGTTTCTCCAGGAACGGGGCATTGTTACAATTCTCCAGGACTTCGGTTACTCATTATAGGCGATCGCTAAATCAAGACACAAGAATTACCGCGCCAGCACAAGATAGCGAAGCAAGTATTCTACGATCTCGACAAATTTAGGGCAGCTTGGGGAGAATCAGCCCAAACCGTGATTCCGTGATGGCGAATCACCAGCGCGGGGACAGGGGACGACTCGGTTGACCAGCGAGCTTCAATTTCCTGAGCAATCCGTTCCACCACCAGATGATTTTCCAAAAGGGGAAGGCAAACGTGGGGCTGCTCCTCCCACACCCCTAACCCTTTGAGCATTTCCAAGGGCGGCAGCTCAACCTGCTCCCCATACCAAGCAGAAACCAAATTTGCTTCCACAGAATGGACATGATAGCAGGCTTGAGCTTGGGGAAATAGCCGATAAACTACCCGATGAATGCTGGTTTCGGCCGAAGGGCGGCTATCGGGATGGGGAACTTCCTTTACTCCCCCGTCCAAACCCACTCGCACAAAATCCTGCTCCCTCAATTGACCTTTCGGCTTGCCGCTAGCGGTGATCCAAAAGCTGTCATCGGGGAGTCGTGCGGACAAATTTCCGGCGGTTCCCACCATCAACCTTGTTGGTAAAAGTGACGGGCCGCAGCGATCAGTTGAGGTCTGGGGTCGATAGTCATGGGCGATTTCATTAAGTAAGCTCACTGCCAGCGTGCCGCTAAGCGGTCTCTGACTTCAAAAAAATCCTGCCAGGGGAGATAGGGCTTTTTTTCTGCCTGAAGATACCCGACAAGCCTGTCTCTGGCAAAGATCGCGTCTGCCTTTAACGCCATGTTGATATCGGTAACGCTGTCGCCAATGGCGATGTGTTCCCGGGCCGGATAGCACTCCATCACCCGGACTTTGGCAACCAGCTCGGTATCGGCTTCAAACTCAGAGCAAACCCGGAAATAGTCCCCACTGGTATCCACTTCTACGGCGGCAATTCGCGTAATCTGCTCAATCAAAGGCGTTCTCCCTGCTTGGGGGCGACTAAGAACCGCTTCTATCATTGGTTGTAATCCGCCCGATACCACCACAAACGGAATTTGGCGATCGCCTAAAAATCTAGCAGTTCTGGCAAACCAGGACGAATGGCTTGGTCGGCACAGTACTCAATAATTTGAGGATAGCAACGGGAAGGAATCGATTCTAACAACAGACGGACGCCTTGTCTGAGGGTTAGCTTGCGCTCATACAGTTGCGGTACGATCTGTTGCGATAGTTTGGGGGCAAAGACTTGCAACATGCCGACAAAAGTCTCAACGACAGTAATCGTGCCGTCAAAATCGCAGAAAACCACCCGTTGCCAAGGCTTGCCATCGGCGGATAGAGCCATTTTTTCCCAGGTTAAACGATTGTCTGCGTTACCAATGCTATTTTAGCCTAATCGAAGCCAATCTCTCCTGATAGTTGGATTGGCTATCAGCGATCGCGTCCCCAACAAAATTTCGCCCAACCATCTGCTGGGGCTGATCTTCCCATTAAGTGGGGTTTATTTGTGAAGTACCCGACGCGCATGGCTAGGCAATGGGGAATGCACCCCGCGTTCCGCCTGGAAACCTTTCCCGGCGGGTCGGGGTTTTGACTGCCTTGGTTTTTCCTAGACCGCTTCCGCTGCTTCCGCTTCAGGTTGCGTTCATGCTTCTTGAGATGGCGGGGGTTGGCATACTTTAAACCATCAGATGCGATCGCAAGGCCAAGGTTAAAAGCGCGGTTCATTTTAAGAGAATTTGAAGCTAACCGTCAGTTTCTCGGACAATACGACGTGGATCGCCCAATAGCTGCCCATCACTCCCCAGATCGATCGCCGGAATCACCGTCCAATGTCTGGCCAGCCGTTGCAGGAGACGGTCTTGAGCGGCACGAAACTCCAGCACATTGCCGTTGTAGTTGATCAGCGCAAACCAGACCGTTTCCCGTTCCTGGGTGGGAACCGTTCCCGCCAAAGCACTGACCAAATTCAGGGTTCCGGTTTTAATCGCCACCCCTGAGGGAATTTGTCGCCCCCGTAGCGTTCCTTTGCGATCGCGTCCTGCCACGGGGAAAACATCGTTGAGCTTGACGGGCTGATCTTGGAGGGACTCTTCAATGGCCATCAGCATCTTGACGCTGGCACGGGGCGAAATCCGGTTATCTACTCCCAATCCAGAGCCATTAACGAGCTGAATCTCTTCCACCGGAACCCTAGCTGCCTCCGCCGCTAAACTCGCCACTGTTCCCGCCCCGCCCACAGATTCTGCCAACATTTCAGCCATCACGTTATTGCTATAGAGATTCATCTGTTTGAGCAATTGAGCCACCGTCAGGGATTGGTGGCGCAGCAGGGGTTGAGCGCTCTCTGGCACGCCCAAAGCCAATTCGACCTTGCCCAGCAGCCGTACCGAAGGTCGATCTGTCCCTGGAGCCATCCCCTGATGCTGGCCCATAATCTCCGGTGTCCACAAACTTTGATCCAATGCCTGCCGCAGCAATTGTCCCGACACCAGGGAATCGGGCTGAAAATTCATGACAAAATCGCCTACAATCCGTAAATTTCCCGCTATTTCCCTAATACCAAGTCGATTGAGCTGATTACCCAAGGCGATCGCCTCCTCCCAAACAAACAGCGGATCGCCGCCCCCCACAACCCAAAGATCGCCCTTGAGAACCCCCGCTGCCACCGGGCCCGGGGCATAAAGGCGCGTTTCAAAACGATGCTCCGGGCCCCAGCGCTGCAGGGCAGCTAGAGAGGTGGCAATCTTGGTTAAAGACGCTGCCGAAGCCGGAGTTTTGCCATTATGTTCTCCTAAAACTGCCCAATCTGACTGAATCCAAACCCCTTGACTGACCGGGTCGATGCCCAGCACCGCTAGCTCCTGCAAATACTGCTGCACAATGGCGGTAACCCCGGGATCATCCTGGGTGGGAAGCTGGAAAATGGCCGCCTGCTCCCAGGCAATAATGGGAACTTCCGGGACTTGAACCCCGCTTCCTCCCCAAAAATTTCCGAAAAATCCTAAAAGCGTGATAGCCAGTCCCTCGATCATTTCTTTCCTCGGTGGGTTGAAAAGGCGGTAGATTATTAACTGTGAGCAATGATTGACTCAGTTTATGAGTCAGCGCCCTGCCCCATCAAGTTCCCTGGCAGTTTGCTTAACTCGTCATTGCCCACGCCCTGTCTCAAAGAGACTTCTGTTAAAATCTTGTAGGCTTATCAATACTTTGATCGATGGCATCGACTCGCGCAAGGATTGCAGTAGACGCAATGGGAGGGGACTTCGCCCCCGCAGAAATCGTAACAGGCGCGATCAGAGCTGCCGCTGAGCTGGACGCTGAAGTGTTGCTTGTGGGCGACCCCGATGAGATCCAAGCCTGCCTCAGCCAGCACACGAGCGCTCATGCTTTGGAAATCGTTCCTGCCGAAGGGGCGATCGCGATGGAAGAGGAACCGCTAGCTGCCATTCGCCGCAAATCCAAGGCCTCTATCAATGTGGCCATGGAGCTGGTTAAACAAAACCGAGCGGATGCCGTGGTTTCAGCGGGCCATTCAGGGGCGGCAATGGCGGCGGCGCTGCTGCGCTTGGGGCGCTTGCCCGGCATTGACCGACCGGCGATCGGGGCTTTGTTGCCCACCATGATTCCCGGCAAATCTGTCATTGTCCTGGATGTGGGCGCTAATGTCGATTGCCGTCCCAAGTATTTAGAGCAGTTTGCCCTGATGGGGACGATTTACAGCAAGTTTGTGTTAGATATTGCCGAACCGAAGGTGGGATTGCTCAATATCGGGGAGGAATCGACTAAGGGCAACGATTTGGCCCTGAGAAGCTATCAGTTGCTAGAAGCTAATCCCGAACTCACTTTTATTGGCAACGCGGAAGGACGAGATGTTCTGTCTGGCAACTTCGACGTGATCGTCTGCGATGGCTTTGTGGGTAATGTGCTGCTAAAATTCGCTGAGGCGATCGGTAGCGTCCTGCTACAAATTTTACGGGAAGAATTACCGAGGGGACTACGGGGCCAGCTCGGTACAGCCTTACTCAAACCCAATTTAAAGCGCATCAAACAGCGCATCGATCATGCGGAACACGGCGGCGGCTTGCTGTTTGGGGTGGGAGGCGTTTGTATTATTTCCCACGGCAGCTCCCAGGCTCCCTCCATTTTTAATGCGATTCGTCTGGCCAAGGAGGCGATCGACCATCGGGTTCTAGAGCGGATTCAAGCCTATAACCGCGAACACGGCCAAAATCCTGCCTCGGTTGTAGCTCCAACCCCAGTGGCGGAGGGTTAGAATAACTCCGATTGGCTGTTTTGCTGCCCGCGGCTGCGTCGATGGCGTTGGTTGATTTTGACCTGTATTGAGGAAAAAACCTTGAAGACTTTTGGCGCAGGCATGGCGATCGCCGGATGTGGTTCGGCTGCACCCGCTGGGGTTCTCACCAATGACGAGCTAGCCAAGGTGGTAGACACCTCGGATGAATGGATTAGAACACGCACGGGAATTGGCCAGCGCCATTTAACGAAGCCGCAGGAAACTTTAAGCCATTTAGCAGTGACGGCGGGGCAACAGGCTCTGGTGATGGCGGGCGTAGAAGCGGAGTCTATCGATCTAGTGATTTTAGCTACCTCAACCCCGGACGATCTCTTTGGCAGTGCTAGCAAAATTGCCAGTTTACTGGGGGCTTCAAGGGCAGTGGGGTTTGACGTAACCGCAGCCTGTTCGGGTTTTGTGTTTGGTCTTGCGATCGCGGCTCAGTTTATTCGTACGGGGGTTTATCAGCGGGTGCTGCTCATCGGCGCTGACGTGCTGTCTCGCTGGGTGGACTGGACGGATCGGGGTACCTGCGTTTTGTTTGGTGACGGGGCGGGGGCGGTGGTGTGTCAGGCGTCCCCGGAAGACCGACTGCTGGGGTTTGAGCTGTACAGCGATGGCTCTAAAAATGACTGCCTCACCCTGTCCTATCAAGGTCAACCCCGTCCGGTGGGGGAGATGGCAGTGGCGGCGGGAACCTACGGGGCGATCGCCATGAATGGGCGGGAAGTGTATCGCTTTGCGGTGGAAAAAGTGCCGGAAGTCATTGAGAAGGCCCTGTATCGGGCAAATTTAACCGCTGAGCAGGTGGATTGGCTCCTGCTACACCAGGCCAATCAGCGCATCATTGAGGCTGTGGCAGAGCGGTTGGGCCTGCCCCTGGAGCGGACGATTAGCAATTTGTCGCAGTATGGCAACACTTCAGCCGCCTCGATTCCCCTCGCACTAGATGAAGCGGTGCGACAAGGCAAGATTCAACCGGGTCAGGTCGTGGCGGCCTCTGGATTTGGAGCCGGTTTGTGACCTGGGCGCGGCGATTTTTCGGGTGGG
>JAAUTE010000152.1 GCA_012031815.1 Chloroflexaceae bacterium | reverse complement strand
AGAGCAATACAGTCCTCACCACTGGCGGCGCTTGGAGATCCGCCCCGGCATCACGGGAGAATGGCAGGTTCACGGCCGCTCCAGGATTCGGGATTTTGAGCAGGTAGTCGAGCTAGATCTGCGCTACCAGGAGCGGTGGTCGGTGGCCTACGACCTCCAGTTGCTCGGCAAAACTATCCTCGCCATTTTCACTAAAAACGGTGCCTGTTAGCCCCAGCAAAACCGCCGAAGCTTTCGGGTACTTGTTGCTGGTTAGTTAACCCGGCTAGCCAGCATTGTTTCTGCTCTATTCACCATTCAACTTGAGGTTATGGTCATGGTTTCTCCCCTTTCTCTCGGTCATTGTCTACACCGTTTGGGCCTTTACGCGACGGGCGCGGCCTTCGCCCTAACGGCCAGTTTGACTCCCCTTGCCGCCCAAATCCCGCCAGCCCCTTCCGAGCCTCGCTCCGCTCCGACTGTCCCTGATGCCAACTATCCCCTCGGCCCCGGCGATCGCCTGCACATCGAAGTCCTCGACGAATTCGAGGGAGAATACCAAATTTCCGTCAATGGCACCCTGGCGCTCCCCTTAATTGGCAATGTCAACCTGCGGGGCAAGACCGTCGCCCAGGCCCAACAACTGCTGCTCAAGCAATACCTGACCTATGTGCGCTATCCCGATGTGACCGTCCGCCTCCTGGCCACCCGCCCCCTGGAAATTGCCATTTACGGCGAAGTGTCAGCCCCAGGAACCTACCTGCTGGCCCCGGAAGATAGCAATCGCGCCCCCAAATTGACCCAGGCGATCGCCCAGTCCGGGGGCGTAACCCGGGCCGCCGACGTGCGCCAGGTAGAGATTCGCCGTCCTCAGCAGCCGCCCCAACGGGTGGATTTATGGCAATTGCTCCAGGGCGGCCAGATCGAGCAGGATGTAGCCTTGCGGGATGGGGATACCATCTTTATTCCCACCGCTAGCACCGTTAATCGCGAGGAAATGCGCCAATTGGCCGCGGCCAGTTTTGCTGCCCCGGCCGATCACGCCATCGAAATTGCCGTGGTGGGTGAGGTGACGCGACCGGGAACCTATGCGGTTGGGGGCGAAGAGGCAGAAGACCAGGAGCCGCCCACCGTAACCCAGGCCCTCAAAGCCGCTGGGGGCATTACCCATGCCTCCGACGTGCGTAAAATCCAGGTACGCCGCCTGACCCGCACCGGGGTTCCCCAGACCATTGAGGTGAATCTCTGGGAATTGCTCAAAACCGGAGATCTCTCCCAGGATGTAATTCTGCAAGCCGGGGATACGGTGGTCATTCCCAAGGCGGCCCTGGTGTCCCCGGAAGAAACCCGCACCTTTGGCAGAGGCCAGCTTTGCCCCGGAAACCATTGATGTCAACGTGGTGGGCGAGGTGGAAACTCCGGGCATCGTCGCCGTTCCTCCCAATACCCCCCTCAATCAGGCTCTTCTGGCGGCGGGAGGCTTTAACGATGAGGCGAAAAAGAGCAAGGTGGAGCTAGTGCGGCTCAATCCCAACGGCACGGTGAGCCAGCGTACGGTGGAGGTGGACTTTACCCAGGGCATTAGCGAACAGAATAATCCGATTTTGCACCACAACGATGTGGTCGTGGTTAAGCGCTCTGGTGTCCACAATGTCACCAATGCCCTCGGTGCTCTGGCTGCGCCCTTTTTACCGTTTTTGCGCCTGTTCCGCTAGGGCCTCACCCCGTCTCAGTCAATGGGGGTTTCTGATGGGCTTTCTCCCCAGAGACTCCCTAGGGTTGAAAACTTTCCCTCTTTTTTTTAGGTCAATGACAAGACAAAACATTAATTTAGGCAAGCCTCCTCCATCGTCGCTGCTTGTCCCCTCCCCGGAGCTATCCGGCGCTCTCCCCCCTCGATCCTGCGATCGCAGTTGCGGAACTGGGGCCAGCAGACGGCGGTTGGAGGCCGGGCGGTGGCGGCGTTTGCCGCGCTGTTGCTGGTTTTTGCCGTACCGTTTTTGCTGGTTTTCAAATGTTGTTTGGCGGCGATCGCGACGAGATGTTAAGTTCAGCGGTCAGGGGGAATTATCCCTGGGAGCTGTTCTATAAGTCCTGCTTGCGGTTTAAGGATTTCCCCATAGGCGGAAATTATCCCTGACAGCCGTTGGGCGAGCAAGCAGGCCCGTCTAGCGGCTGGGGGCTGAAGTGTGAGGTGACGGGTAGGGCGGCACGCTGTTGTTCGAGCCAAGCTTGCAAAAGTTCTTGGTAGAGGCGATCGCCGGTAGCCTGATCGAAGCGGGCGGGAAACCACTGTTCCAGGCGAACCACGATGGTTTTGCCGTCTAAGGCAACGGGCAGGTGCAGTTGTCCCGGCGTACTGGCCCGCAGCAGCGCTGCCAGGGCGGGATGGAGTTGCCCTAGCTCCAGGGGGCCGACCAAGCCACCCGTGAGGGCTTCCGGGCCTTGGGCATACTGTTTGGCGGCGTCGCTGAATTCCTGTTCCCCGTTGACAATGCGAAAATACAGTTCCTGGGCGATTTCCGGATCGGCGGCTTCCAAGTAGGAGTAAATGACCCGATCCAGTTGGGGCTTGCGCCGGAGAAAGTAAGCGTTGAGGTCGGCTCCCCAGGTGGCAATTTGAAACTTTCTGACTTTGAGCTGGCGCAAGACCAGGGCGTTAATTTCTTGGGGGGCCAGTCCCTGGCGATCGCACCAGGCTCGGCGGGCCGCCTCTGCCACCCCCCGCTCCTCATAAAACTGGGCGATGGCGGCGACGGTTTCTTCCAGGGAGCAGGTGACGGTTTGCAGCGCCCCATCTAAGAGCAGATCGTTGAACAGTTGGGACGCGGTGGAATAGCTGTTTAAGGCTGAGGTGATCGCAATAATGGCGGGGAGCTGGTAACCCTGACCCTGGAGGAGGTAGGCAATTTGAGCGCGAATGCCCGTGAGGGCGCCGTCGTTTCCTGAGCCGCTAAGGGTTCTGTTACCTGTGAGTTGGACATGATTTTGTCATAGCTGCGGCGAGATTAAGGCCGCTGAGGTGAGCTGCTGGCGCAGTTGCCGCTGTTAGGGGTCAGCCGCGCCAGTTTCTGAGGGAGGGGAGCCGCTAGGGGTTAGGCGATCGCCAAGGCATCAATGCTGTAGCCGCTGGTCGTCCCGTTGAGATTGCTAGCAAAGGCAAAGGTGACCGTATTATCTCCTGAGCGCAAAATCTCCGGGGCGAGGGTAACCGTATCGGTTACGCCCCGGCCATTGGACTGCACGATCCCCTGGGGGAGTGCCACCGCCTGACCGTTGACCGATAGCCGGGCCTCCGCGGCGCGATCGATATCCGTCGCCGTAATCCGCAAACCCACGGGCTGGGAAAGATCGGCGAGCTGGAACACCGTAGAACGCTGGGTTCCCACGGGCTGATTGAAGAAATTCAGCGGCAGATTGGCGAAGGACGCCTGGGGTTGACTGGCCGTCTCAGCCGGCGGAGTAGGGGTTTGAGCGGCTGGCAACGGGGATACGTCAATGGCCGTGACCTCATAGCCACTGGTCGTCCCGTTGAGGGTGCTGGAAAACTCGAAGGTCAGGGTGTTTTTGCCGGCCACTAACCGGGAGGGATCGACTACGACCCCATCGGTGAGGGTGCCGCCGTTGTTTCTCACAATGCCCCTGGGCAGGGCGATCGCCTGGCCGTTCAGGAAGAGACGGGCTTCCGCGGTGGCGTCAATATCCCTGGCGGTAATTTCCAGCTCAATGCCCCTTGCCGGGACGGATGGCAGGTCAAACTGGGTAGAAAGCTGGGTTCCGTAACGGGCTTGCCCACCAGATTCAAGGGCAGATTGCTCGTTGTCGGGGTCGGAGTTGGGGTGGTGGGCCGAGGCGCTGGCCCGGTCGGGAAGATTTTGCGCCCCAGTTGATCAACGGCCCGGCGTTCGGCGCTATCAAGCTGGCTAAAGAAGGTTTTGTCGCCCCCAAGCTGAAACCCCGCATCGGTATGGAAAATATAGGCCGCTGCCCCGGCGGTTTTGGCTTCCACTGCCGCTTGCACCAATTGGTCGGTGGTGAAGAAGTCCCCCGTCCAGCCATTGCGGTGCTCTTCCTGGAGGTAAACGGGGATATCCTTGCCCTGGGCCCGTAAGGCTTCCTTGAGTTTGGTAACGCGAGTATCCACCTGGTCGTACCAGTTATCGCCGCGACGGAAGTGATCGCTAATCGCCTCCGTGCCTAAGCCGAGCAGCGTACTCACATTGCCCCGGTTGACGGCGGTGGAATTTCCCCCATCTTGCACCAGCCCATAGGACGAGATGAACACGGGGCGATCGGTCTTGTTTTTCGCGGCTGTCAGCAGTTCTTTGCCGAGGGATTGGGATAGCCCGTTGAGATTGTATTCGTTGTGGATATCAAAGATGACATTGGGTTTATTGCCCACCGCATCCAGGACTTGGTTGACTAGGCGCTGAGCGGAGGTGGGATTGAACTCTTTGTTGTAGCTATCGAGGATAGTGACATCAACGACTAAACCGCGAGAGTTGGCATAGTCTACTAAGGCTTTAAGCTGGTCAGGAGAGCGGAGGTTACCGTTGCTATCCGCCAGGGAATTGCCTCCATTGTCCCAATCTACCCAGATACGCACTAAGTTAAAGCCTTTCTGAGCAAGCTGATCGAGATCGCTACGTTTCCAGTTGCCAGCATCAAAGTAAGAAGCGCCGAGGAGAAAGGTTTTTTGCCCGTCTAGGGTAAAGCGATCGCCGGAGATATCAACTTTCATGGTTGTAGTTCCAAGTGAGTGCAGATTTTGCCAAATCAATGCCTGCGGGCAGCTAGCACCCGGTGGTCGGTTGAGAAGATGGAAGCGCTCAGCCAGTCCTTAGGCGATCGCCAGGGCAGTAATGGAATAGCCGCTAGACCCATTGGGGTTGGTGCCCAGCTCAAAGGTGAGGGTATTTTCACCCTGTCTGAGGAGGTTGGGAGCTAGGGTGAGGCTGTCCGTCAAGATACCGCCATTTTTCTCGACAATACCCTGGGGCAGTCCAATTTGCTTGCCGTTGAGATACAGCTTAGCTTCTTGGGCAGCATCAATGTCGTTGGCAGAGATGGTCAGACGTGCCGGTTGGGAAATGTCCGCCAGGGAGAAAACCGTGGAGCGCTTGGTGCCAACAGGCTGATTGAATAACCGCAGCGGCAAATTGCCAAAAGATTGACCTTGGGGAGCGCTGGGAGTTGATGAAGCCGAGGAAGCCGAGGAAGCCGCTTTGGGAACAATGACCTCTAGCCCTTCCACCCGATAGCCGCCGGTGGTGCCATTGAGGGTGCTGGCAAACTCAAAGGTCAGGGTATTTTTCCCGGCCACCAGCCGCGAGGGATCGACCGAGAGGGTATCGCTCAGGGAGATGCCATTGTTTTTGATGATGCCTGTGGGCAGGGCCAGGGCTTGCCCATTGAGATAAAGCTTGGCTTCGGCGGCGGCATCAATGTCGCTGGCCGTAATTTTTAACTGGAGATTACTGGCTGGCGCGCGGCTAAGTCAAAGGTTGTCGCCAATTTGGTTCCCACCGCTTTGCCGTTAAAGTTTAGCGGCAGTTTTGGCTGGTGGTTCGGGTTGGAGCGTTGGTGTCGGCGTTGGTGTCGGGGAGGGGTTGGAGAGGGGCTTGGGAGGAGGTGCCTGGTTTGCGCCCGGCGTGGGTAGCCGGATCGACATCGGCAAACGTAGCGTCTTGATCGGCTAGACGAACCTCATCAACAAACAGGGTACGTTGTCTGACCGAAGAATTCTCGGCCCGATCTCGCCATCCTGGCTTGTAGATGCCCAGTTTAAAGTTGGGACCGATTTGGTCGTTGTAAGTATTGGGCCCTGTTTCGCGTACGACCAGTTTGCCGTCTTTCCACACCTCCACTAATCCGTCGCTTTTGTGCGACCACTTGACGTGGAAGACCCAATCTGTCCATTCTCCCGTTTGATACTGACCCAGATCGATATTCTGCGAGCCTTCTGGCTTGTGCTTTTCGGTAATGGGTTTGGAATCCCAGCGCCGCAGCAGTTGCCATTCGCCATTGATGGTGTGCAGGGCTAGGGGCGGCGCGCCTGGCAGACCTTCACCCAGGGCTGTGTCAGCCTTGCTGTGCCATTGAGCGACAATTTCTCTCTCGCGATCGCTCACGAAGTTGTCGGGCAAAAATAGGCTAAATCCGTACCACTGCTCGGTTCCAGGCGCGGTGTAAGGCTGTTTGATTTCGGCACGCTTGCCGTTGTTAACAATGGGATCGCTCTGGTTGAGCGTAAATTGCAGGGATTTATTACCGCCACGGGATTCGGCACTACTCACTTGAATAGCGGAAGACTTGGGCGATTCCAGACGCCAACTGCCAAGGCTGCCGTTTTCAAAATCGTTGGTTAGAAACACGTCCGAACTAGACATTCTACATAACTCCTCAAACTTGCACGAATGGTTGAGATGTCTGCAATTAAAGTTGCCATCAGCTGGGGTCGCCGTTGGTTAAGGCAAGGGCTTACGAGAAAACCCCTGTCTTTACAAACTCTTTGCAATCCTTTTTGCACTTGCTGCGAGTTTACTCGACCTGGTTTTGGGGCAGCATCCCAGAATCCTGTCAGCAAACTCAATTTAGCTTCCAAAAATCCAGTATTTTTGCCAATGCACAAGAGGTACTAATTGTGTATGTCCCCAAGGGCGATCGCAGGCTTCCCGATGCAAATGCCCTCTTTCCTTCGCCAGGGATAGCCAAGTTGACTAGAGACAAGTCTGCAATGGCAGGATTCCGAATCTCACTACAAATGATTATTTAAAAAATATAATGACCTAATTCCCCTTTTACCAAATTGCAAGGGCTATGGATTAAGAATTATTGCGGAAATGGCAGTAGTAAGGCGATTCTGGCGATTAGTCAAGACGTTGCCTTGGCGGATGGCTAGGATTAACGGGAACGGCTTTTTTCCTGATTAACGATAAAATCCTGTCTCTAGCCCTAGAATTAGGGGCAATAGAAGCAATCTTGGCGGACATTCTCGCTGCTGCTGACTAGTAGGCGATTTTAGCCTGGGGGTTAGTAAGGAGGGAGAGCAGGCGGGTTCGCCATTTATTTCCTGGGAGCGGCGGCCCCAAAACCGCAAATTGCTAAGTTAAAGCTGTTCGTCTAAGCGCTGGCTGGGGGTTTTGCTGGCTGTGACCCATTGCCGGCCGCCGGAGGAGAGCGACGTCAGGTGGCCGGACAGCGCGATCGCGCAAATTAGCATCGGCGGGGAGTTTTTGTCGTTTCCTCCCCCTTATCGCCCCCTCAGGAAGGCTAAACCCTTCAGCAGAACAGCCTGGGAAAGCGGACGAAACTAGCTAATTTGCCCAGCCATAACCGATCACCGGGGTTAAGGCTCGATTTTTGCCGGTTTATGCCGTTTAACCCAGGAACGCCCTCCGTGTTGTTGCCCATCCCGCAACTGAGAGAAAAAACTTTGCGGTATCGTGATTTAGCAGAGTCATCTTCTCGCTCAGCAAGCGATTCAGGGAGGTATTAATGCGGAAATATAATGTTTACGGACTGGGTAACGCTTTGCTAGACATTGAATACGAAGTTACAGCCGAGCTCCTCTCAGACCTCAACATTCACAAAGGGGTGATGACCCTGGTGGAAGAAGACCGTCAGGCGGAAATTATTGCTTTTTTAAGCGATCAAACCCCAAAAATGAGTGGCGGTGGCTCCGCAGCCAATTCAATGGTGGCGATCGCCAATTGGGGGGAAAGTGGTTTTTACTCCTGTAAAGTCGCCGACGATGGGATGGGAACCCTGTACCTGGAGGATTTGCAGCGTTGCGGCGTTGAGACGAACCTGGAAACGAGCCAGCGGGAGGCCGGCGTGACGGGGAAATGCCTCGTCTTTGTCACCCCCGACGCCGATCGCACCATGAATACATTCTTGGGGATTACGGCGAACCTTTCCGAGGGGGAATTGGTGGTAGAGGCGCTGCGAGAGTCAGAATATCTCTATATTGAAGGTTATCTCATGCCTTCTCCCTCAGCCAAGACTGCGGCCCTGAAAGCGCTGGAAATCGCCCGCGCCGCCGATGTTAAAACCGTATTGTCCCTCTCTGACCCCAATATGGTTACCTATTTTGGGGAAGATTTACGGGAAATCATGGGGTTGGGTCTAGATTTTATGTTTTGCAACGAAGATGAAGCCCTCAAACTGACTCAAACGACCGATCTCGCCACAGCGATCGCGGATTTGCGCCAACTGTCTCGCGGATTTGCCCTGACCCGCGGCCCCAGAGGCTCCATCGTCTGGAACGGCCAGGAGCTACTGGAAATTGCAGCCGTTCCCGTCCAGGCTATTGACACGGTGGGTGCCGGGGATATGTACGCCGGGGCCTTTCTCTATGGACTGACCCACGGCTTGGGCTACGGTGGGGCGGGAAAACTGGCGTCGGCGGCGGCGGCTCGGTTAGTAACCCGCTATGGCCCCCGTTTAGACCGAGAAGTCCTACAATCCCTGCTATTTTCTCTGTAATTCACGCCAACTGGCTAAGCACACTGCAAGGCCTCCACCAAGGGAGCGTAATCGTCCAAGGCTTCCTGCTGCCAATCGCCACTGATGACTTGCAACACCGTCCCCTGGGCCTGAAACTCTAGCTGGAACGGCAATTCCTCAAAGCCAAAGGTAATGCGATCGCGGTAACCCAGGCTGGTTGCCCTAAAGGTCGCGCTAGCAAGCTGGTGGTTGAGAAAGGGCTGTCCCCAGCTAGGCGTTCCCTTGGTTCTTGCCAGAGACCGCAAAATTCCCCGCCGCTCGTAACTCAGCACAGGACTGATGCCAATCTCTCCGGTCGTTACCAGCGGTTCTAGCACCAAGTACTTGGCTGGCCTGAAGGTCAAAACGATCAGGTCATAGTAAGACTCGCTTGCTATAGGAAATTGTTGTATTGCTAGAATATTTTTTAAAAATCCAGGAAAGGAAAGGAGAAAATCCGCTTCAGCCATTTCTACCTTGTAAAAAGAGGAATTTATTGCCAATCTTACGCCTAGAGTCCCTTAAATAAATCGCCCTGATGATAGAGGCTGCTTTAATAACTTTTAGTAATGGTTTGTAAAAGTACTGGCTACGAATCGGCGATCGCCCGATGGAGGGCTTGAGAGACAGCGCGGGGGGGAATGCCCACCAGCAAGGCTGAGTCCCGGCGCAGGTGAACTTCTACTTGGCGGGGGCGGTGGCTAAAGGCAGCGGCGTCTTGAGCGTGGCGGGGCGTGAGGAAATGAATCCGTTGATTGCTAGAACCGCGCCAGCCGCGGCCATCGTTGAGTCCCTCTACATAAAGCCCATCAATGAGCACATCCAACAGGGACAGCAGGCGATCGGAGTTGCGATCGCCTTGGGCTTGGAGTTGCTCCAGGGTAAAGCCACTGTAGCAGATGAGAGAAAAATCGCGTTTTTGGCGCAAATGGGTCAACAATTCGCTAAGGGCGGCCGCTTGTAGCATTGGTTCACCCCCTGAGACCGTCACGCCATCCAGGTCAGGAACCGATAAGATCCAGTCCGCCAAGTCTTCCGCCTCGATTAGGGTGGCGGGTTGGCGGGGAATCCAATCGGGGGCGATGCAGCCAGGACAATGAAAACAACAGCCCTGCACCCAAATGACAAAGCGCCTGCCAGGGCCTAGCACCCGCGTTTGTGGACAAATTTCCGCTACATTTATCGCTACCACGAGCTGAGAC
>JAAUTE010000151.1 GCA_012031815.1 Chloroflexaceae bacterium | reverse complement strand
TAAAGCTGGCAATGTCGGGAAACAACCATTGCTTGAGGAGCGGCGTCACAAACAACAGGCAAAGTAGCCATAAATTACCGTGGGAATCCCGCCCAGGGCGTCAATGCTCGGTTTGAGAAAGCGGCGCTGCCTCGGCCCCGCGTATTCTGAGAGATAAACCGCCGCCAGCAACCCCACGGGAATCGCCGTCCCCAGCGCAATGACTGCAACCAAAACCGTGGCTGTAATCAAAACCCAAATACCAAACTCCATACTGGCAAACAGCGGCGTCCAACTGGTTGCGAGAAAAAATTCCCCCAAAGACACGGTTTCGTTTTGGAAAAATAACACCGTCTCGACGGCAAAGACCACCACAATGGCAAAGGCGATCGCAATGGGCACCGCTCCGAGTAGGGCGAACAGGCGGCCCAGCCATCGCTCCCTCTGTTGGGCTGAGCGCAGGCTCCGTTCTTGAAACGTGGCGGCTGCTTGAAATTGGGCCTCGGCAGAACTGCTCATTTCTATTTAGAAGGTTAGTGGGGTGTTTCGGGATGGGGGCAACCGCTCCAGGCAGACCGCCCTTAAGTCCGACCGATCGGCGGCTAAAACCTCAGTCGAAGGCCGTTTTTTGACCCAAGAATACGATCAAATTACCAAAACCCCATTAACTAAAATCTAAGAAAAGATTAATAATGCTTAAGCGACTTGACAGTCCCCTGGGGCACTGTATTAACAATCATGATCAATTTGGGAACCCTAAAGGAGTGGTTTAGGGTTAATCAGGAGCAAACAGGCTATTACTGCCCGCGGTTTGCTATTTTCTGTTTTACTCTGTCGTTAGTTAAGTAGCCCCCACCCCTACCCAGGACGCCCTATGTTAGCAACCCAGTCTTCCTTGCACTTACACCTGACTCCGGACTCGACCCTCTCCGACTTACCGACCCATCGCTACCGAGTTGCTGCCACAACCTTGACCCAATCGGTAGAAAGCGAATTTCTCGAGCGTCCAGAGCTACCCGGCGTCATCGTTACCGACGCAGAGGCGATTATCGGCGTCATCTCACGGCAGAAGTTTTTTGAGCAGATGAGCCAGGAGTACAGCCGCGAAATTTACCTGAAGCGCCATATCCAGGTATTGCTAAATGTAGTTGAATATCCCGCCTTGCGTTTGCCCAGTAACTATGGCATCAATGATGCTGTAATACAAGCCTTTAATCGCTCTTTGGAATATCTTTATGAACCCATTGTTGTGGTGTTTGGCCCCAACGAGCTGGAGATGCTGGAGTTGAACCTGTTAATTCTAGCCCAGTCCCAAATTTTTGCGCAGATGAATGGAATTATTCGCGAGCAGGAAGAAGCCACGCGACGCTACGCCGAGAATTTACAGCAGGAACAAAACCGCGTCCAGGAATACGCCGCCAAGTTGGAATCTCAGCAGTCGGAGCTGGAGCGGCGTAACCAGATTTTGGAGCAGCAGCGCAGCCAACTAACCCAACAAACCGAAGAAATTTTGTCTCTTAACCAGCGATTCCAGCAAATTGGTCAGTTGCTTTCCCAGGAAGGCACGAAAACTTTCCAGCGGATGCTGAATACCGTTGAAGCTATTTATAGAAGTACAAATAATATTCGCGGCATTGGTAAAGCCCTAACCAGCCGCCTGATTGCGGTGGATACGGCCATGCGCTCGATGGAGCGGGTCAGCAAGCAGTCCCAATTTCTCTCAACCCAGGTGTCCATTCTCACCCGCCACGCCCAGGGCAGCACCCCCACTAATCAACCGGGTCTGAGCGTGATCGTCACGGAAATTGACAGTTTGGGCAATCGGATTTTGGAAGCTAGCACCCAGGTAGAAGCGATCGCCAATGAATTCAAGTTTCAGATCGAGCAGTTGACGGCGGCGGCGGAAGAAAGCCAACAGGTAGCCACGGCCCTGGTGGAAGAATCCCGGGCCACTAAGGGAGCAATTTCCCAACTGGAGGAGTTATTGAGCGAAAATACCCCTGATGAGGCGCAAACCTGAGGTTCAAGAATGGTAGCGCCGCTGCTCATTTGGCACTAAGCTACAGATCTAAACCTTGAGAGGAAGGGGCTGAAGGGTATGGCAACCTTGTTGGACTGCATCATTGGTTGGCGCTGGCCCGGCGGGAGCGTCGGCAGCTTACCACCTGGCCAAGGGGAGGCCATTCGGTTCTCTTGCTTGAAAAAGCGGCGCTACCCCGAATGAAACCCTGTGGCGGTGGAGTCTCTCCGGCGATCGCCCGCTGGTTTGACTTTGACTTTGGGCCTGCCATCAGCAACCGCGTTGTCAAGGTCAGCTACAGTTGGAAACAAGGAGACATTGCAGAAGCGGCCCTCAAGGGGGTTGAGCCGATGTGGATGGTGCGCCGCGACAGTTTTGACCAGTTTCTGGTAGACAAGGCGCGGCAAGCGGGGGCCCAAGTCCAGGATTGCACGGAAGTAACCGGGATTGAGCTAAGGGGAGCGGCCTGGCAGGTTACCACTACCCAGGGAGAGTTTGCGGGGGCTTATTTGATCGGGGCCGATGGGGCGAAAGGGCCGCTAGCTGGCTGGTTGGGTTTGGGGGCGATCGCCGTCAGTCCTTGGGGGCGAGCCTGGAGGTGAAGGCCAAGGTTGCCCCGGAACGGCAGGAAACCGCTTATTTTGAGTTTGGTTCCCTGAAAAATGGCTATATCTGGAATTTTCCCAAGGCCGATGGCTACTCCATTAGCGGCGGCTTTCTCAAGGGCAAGGGCAAGCCGGAGGAATTGCGGCAAGAATTAACCCATTATGCCCAGGAATTTGGTTTATCCCTAGCAGACAGCCACTATGAAGAATATCCCCTCAATCTCTGGAGCGAGCAACAGCCCCTCCACGGAGAGCGATCGCTGTTAGCAGGGGAAGCGGCGGGAATTCTCGATCCCCTGACGGGGGAAGGCATTCGTCCGGCGATGCTAACGGGGGTTAGGGCGGCAGAAGCGATCGCCAAGGCCTTGGGAGGACGGAGCGAGGCCCTGGCGGGCTATACCCAAAAGATTCGGGAGGAATGGGGGGCTGATATGGTGCTAGCGCAACGATTGGCCGGATTATTTTATCAATTTCCCAAAATTGCCTACAAAGTCGGGGTCAAAACGACCGGCGGCCGCCTCAATCATGGGAAAAATCCTCTGCGGCGAACTGCGTTACAGCGACGTTACTGACCAGGCCATTAAGCGGCTGCGGAAGAGTTTACTGCCAGGCGCTCGCTAAAGTCAAGGATTAACCGCTAGGCGCTCCTAAACCGCTAAACTGTTGGTAGTTGCCCGGATTTTCCGGTGTTATCCAAAGGTTAGCCCTATGACTGCTGCGTCTGAACTGGTGTCTCTCATTGCCAAGATCGATCGCGTTTTGGCCATGCCCGTGGGATTGTTGGGCCAGGGACGGGAGCAGCAGCGCTTGGTTTTACTGGAAATTCGCCAGTATTTGGCGGCTCAAGCCTTAAAATCTCCCAGTTCAGAGGACGGATCGGCGATCGCCCAGGCGGTGGTTGCAGGAATGGTGGAGCGCTGGGAAGACTGGTTAACGCCGCTGAAAACCGAGCTTCTCGCCCTTGAAAGTCAGCGGCAAGCCTTGCTGGAGGAAATTGAGCAACTGCAACAGCAGCGACAAGCCCTAGCGCCCTTATCCTCCCCAGAACTAATCCCGAAACCAGTATTAGAAGAGCCGGAGATTTTGCCCAATGGCCCAGCGGAGAATCCGACTGAGTTAGGGATGGCGATCGCGCTGAGAGTCCAGCCGCCCTAGAAACGCCAACCCCCATTGATTCCCTAGCCGATTTAAGTCAATACACCTGGGAAAACGCCGAAATTTCCAGCAAGACCTGGTATTTGGCCATCAGTTTTGCGGCTGCGGGACTGGCTGCCGCCCTGCTCAATGGCGAAACGGGCCGGGTTTATCCCCTCTATCGGCGATCGCGCCAAGGGCCTCTGCGGTTAATTTTTCCCTCCCCGTAGCAGCCTACGCGGAACAATCCGAGGAGCCGATTTTAGTGGGAGAAGCGGCCCTAATGGCAGCGGAGTCGGGATGTGGGCTATTTTTGTCCAATTTCCGTGCAGCTCTCCAGTGGGCAGTTCCCTATTGGGATTCCCAGCAATGGCAGCCCCGTTTTCCCGCCATCAATGAGCCGGTGTCCTTGCAGTGGGTACGGCAGGCGATCGCCCAGATTTTGGCAACCTTACAGCCGGAAAACTGGCTTGCTATCTCAGGCATGGCCGTTGGCTTGACCTCTACATCCTTAGGGGCTGCTCTTAGCGAGTTACAGGGAATTATCCTGGATTGTCCGGCAGATTGGGGCGATCCTTACCGTTTCAACCTGCGAGAAGCCATCTTACAAGCAGGGCTAATTTCCCAAGGCGATCGCATTTATTTTGCCACTCCCCTAGCAGGGGTTTTATTACAACACCGTGACAGGGTTAATGTCCCCGAATTAGGGTCTATTTCCACGGTAATTCTGTATTTAGACGTAGAAACGACCGAAGTTGGCCTCATCGATCTGGGCGATCGCGCTCCTGAGCCTAACAATTGGCACCAGAGTAGTTTGCCCTACGGCGCTCGTGCCCTGGAGCAGGACATTTTCGCCTCCCTGATTTATCCCCAATGGCGATCACACTATCCGGACGCCTTTGCCGAAGTGGTGGGAGAACTGCCCGAAACCGCTCAAAGCGACCCGACGCAGCGACAGAGCTTAGATTGGCGCTGGCAGCAGAGCTATCAACTAAATGACTCCTGCGCAGAAGCCATTGCTCAAGTGAAAGCCATGCGATCGCAGCAGCAGATAGTCGAGGGAGAATGGCAGGGCCATCCCTGGCAGGTGGCTTACGAAGCCTTAGAGGAGCAGATTTTAGGGTCATTTTGGCAGCGCTTAGATCTTAAACTCCAGGAATTGGTCGCCGCTCCCCGTCAGATTGCCCAAATTGTCGTCGCTGGCGATTCCCTCCTAGCCAAAGGTGGCTCCCTAGCTGCCCGACTGGCGCAAAAATTTCCCCAGGCAACCCTTACGGACTTAACCAGCGAACTGCCTGGGGTGCAGCTGGCCAAAGGCTTAGCCCGCCTGCCCTTACTGCCTGCCTTCTTAGATCGCGATCGCCATCAATACGGAGATTACTTTTTGTTGGCAGAATTATTACAAGCCTTGCCGCCCTATCCTTTCAGCCAGGGGGAAATTTTCCAGCGCCTGCGCCGCCAGGGGATTAATACCCGCGTTTGCCAGAGGCGACTGTTAGCCCTATTGGAGGGAAAGTTGCCGCCCTTGTTCGCTCCTGTGGCGTTAACGGCTGAAGCTCCACCGGACGCCCCGACCTCCCGCCCTTTTCCCTCATTGATAACAATCGCTATCAAGCCCATTTGGAAACCTGCCAGCGACTGCACCAGCAGCTAGAAACCATTGCCGCCCAAAGCCAACAAAGACTCAAAGAACCTCTTTTGCTGGAAAAAACCCTGCTATCCCGACCCAATCAACTGACTCACCCCTAGCCCTTTTATTCTTCCGGGAAAACGCCGGGGCGCACCGCCAGGACCTCCCGCTTCTCGCCGCGCAGGACTTCTACTGGCAACTCCTCCCCAATTCGGCTTGTCTCCACCCGTTCCTGGACATCAACCGCCGTTTCCACGGATTTGCCTCCCACCTTTTCGATGATGTCACCTCCTTGAAATCCTGCCGCCGCGGCTGGGGAATTTTCTACCACTCGCACCACCACCACCCCGCGATCGCCCATGATTTTGAAGGGAAACTCACCGCTTTCATTCATTTCGACACGAACCGCTTCAGTGAGCGTAATCATGTGAATACCCAGATAGGGATGTTCCGCTTTGCCGTTGGCAAAGAGCTGATCGGCAATGCGTTGGGCGGTTTCAATGGGAATGGCAAAGCCCAACCCCTCCGCATCGGCACGAATCGCCGTATTAATGCCAATGACTTCCCCTTGGGCATTGAGTAAGGGGCCCCCGGAATTGCCGGGATTGATGGCCGCATCGGTTTGGATGAAACGCACCCGCTTGTCGGGAACGCCCACCTGAGAACTAGAGCGATCCAGCGCGCTAATGATGCCGACGGTTACCGTGTTGTCCAACCCCAGGGGATTGCCAATGGCGATCGCCCATTCGCCAGGAATGAGGGAGCGGGTAGTACCCAGAGTCACCGTGGGTAAATTACGAGCGGAAATTTGGACGGCTGCCACATCGGTCACGGGATCGCTGCCGACCACCTTGCCATCAAACACCTGGCCATCCTTGAGGGTGACTTTTACCAAATCGGCCCCTTCGACCACGTGGGCATTGGTGATGAGGCGGCCGTCGGCAGTGAGAATAAAGCCGGAACCTGTCCCCTGTTCAACACGGTCAGCAGGGAAAGGCGCTGCCTCGTCGTTAAAAAAACGGCGGAAGGGTTCGGGAACCGAGGAAGATACCCGTCGAGACGCATCAATGCGTACCACTGCCGGGCCGACCCTTTGAACCGCTTGGGCAATAAAGTTAAGATTATCGGATGCCTGCGGGGTTAGGGAGAAGGGAAACGTTGAGGGCTGCACGGTTACAGGCTGGCTCTCTTCTTGGGGCGACTGGGGAAAGTAGCGGCGGCTGCCAATGCCAATTCCGGCTCCCACAGCTAGTAATCCCAGATAAATGCCCAAGTTTCTCCAAAAGATACTCATGGTTTTCGTCCCGATCAGCCTGCCTCGGCCAGAACTCACTTTCTAAGCATTATGGCATTGTCTTCAGGGTCAAAGCACCGCCTTTTTACGGTAAATCGCCCCATTGCAGTGGATCTATTTGCGGGAGCTGGCGGTATGAGCCTCGGCTTTGAGATGGCGGGGTTTGATGTCCTCGCAGCTTTGGAAATCGACCCGGTTCATTGTGCCACCTATCAGTTTAACTTTCCTTTCACGTCGGTTTTGTGCCAGGATATTCGCTCCATCACTGGCCGGGCCTTGCGGGAGCGTTCGGCGATCGCCGATCGAGAGATTGATGTGGTGATCGGGGGAGCGCCCTGTCAGGGGTTTTCGATCATTGGCAAGCGCGACCCAGGCGATCGGCGCAATACCTTGATGTTTGAGTTTGCCCGGTTGGTGGGAGAATTGCAGCCCAAGTATTTTGTATTGGAGAATGTACCCCGTTTTGCCCAACACCAGGCGCTGCTACAGGCGTTGTTGGCCCAGTTCTCCCAACACTATCAAGTCTGTGAGCCGTGGCAAATCTTAAATGCGGCAAGCTTTGGGGTTCCTCAAGCCCGCAAGCGCCTGTTTTTAATGGGGTCTCGCCGGGGATTGCCCCTGCCCAGGTATCCTCAGCCGGTGAGCCTACCCGCTTCCCCTAAACCCCGCTGCCGTCGAGGGCAGTTGCCGATGAGTCCCACAGTGGCCGAGGCTTTAGCGGATCTGCCCCAGGTAGAGAACTATCCTGAGTTGTGGCATCAAGACCGGGCGATCGCAGAATATGGTTTGCCCAGCGATTATGCCAGGCCGTTACGGGGCCTAGTGCGCTTGGGGGATGATTATTCCTATGGGCGGTGTAGCCAGCCGGAGTTATTAACCTGTAGCTGGCTGACGCAGCATACGGCGGTGTCTATGGCCCGGTTTGCGGCGACGACGCCAGGGCAGCGGGAGAAGATTTCCCATTTCGATCGCCTTAATTGGCAGGGGGTTTCGGTAACCCTGCGGGCGGGAACCGACGGACAGCGGGGGGCTTTTACGGCGGCGCGACCGATTCATCCTGAGTTGCCGCGCTGTATTACGGTACGGGAGGCAGCTCGCTTGCATTCCTATCCCGATTGGTTCCGCTTTCACTGGACGAAGTGGCACGGGTTTCGCCAGGTGGGAAATTCGGTTCCGCCCCTCATGGCCAAGGCGATCGCCCAGGAAATTTTGTTGGTGCTAAACAGAGAAGCGGTGCAACCGCAAGGCGTACAATCTTTGGGGGACGAAGAACTCTTATATTTAACGGTTCGGGAAGCAGCTCAACGGCTTGCCATTCATCCTGAGATTTAGAGCCGGCTGTTTAGGGGTTTAAATTCATCAACGCCGCTTCTCTTCTCCAATCTCCCACCGCTAAGCGCGATCGCCCCGGTCACGCCGTGAAAAACGCCTAAACTTGTGGCTCTGGTAGAATCCTTGGGACGAGACGCCCATCTGTGATGACCGACGATAGCACCTGTAAATTTATCTACAAACCCCGCACTGGGAGAAAAAAGCTTGATCGTTTGAGAAATTTTCTTAAACATCCTACAAAAAAGCTCCACCGTTGGACAACTGAACCCCGTTGACGGAGAAAATTCATAAAAAATTCTTATCTACAAGGCGATCGGTGCAGAAAATTTCTCGGCCCTTGGAGAAAATTACTGGACGTTCCCAGAAAATAACCCGGCCCATCGAGAAAAAAGCTTGGCGTTTCGAGAAAATTTGTAAAACACTATACAAAATAGCTCCGGTTTCCACCTCAAGGCGATCGCCGAAACAAGGAATTACGCCGAGACTTAGCGAATATCTTGGTAGAAACGCTTAAGATAGTCCGCAGAAATCCCCAATCCCCAGAGGATGCCAACATAAAAATAAATGGCATTGGCCCGGAGTGCCCCTAATTTTTCGACTCGGCGATCGCTAGTGCGAACAATGCGATTAACTAAGCGAATGCGGCCATAATCGAGCAAGCGTAAGCATAAATTGGCATCTTCACAGATAGATAGGGAAGTATCAAAGCCACCACAGCTCCAAAAATCATCCCTGCGACAAAAGATAACTTGATCCCCAAACAACACCCGCAATCCCTTGCCGAAAAACAAGTGGGGACGAAATAATAAGGGCGCATAATAGGTTTTGAGAAAATTATTTAAAACCACGCCCCAGCGAGTGGTCTGTCCTCCCTCCATCACTGAAATAAACCCACCACAGGCAACTTGGCGATCGCCCAAAACCGTCTGAATAATCGCCACCAAATCCTCCGGGACGAGGGTATCTGCATGAACAAAGCAGAGCATCTCGCCTGTTGCCACCTCCGCTCCCCAATTCATTTGTGCTGCCCGCCCTCGGTTTGGGGAAACGATGGACTTAATCCCAGCTGCGTTGGCAATTTCAACCGTTTTGTCCTGACTCCCACCATCAACGACGATAATTTCCCCCGCTGCTGGCGCTAACAAGTGCAGCTGCTTTAAGGTACGTCCCAGATAATTTGCCTCATTAAAAGTAGGAATCACAATCGAAACACCTGGCATACCAGAGCAACTCTCAAAAGCGATCGCAATTATGGCTCAAATTGTGGGGCCGCTTCAATTTCCTGCGGTAAGGGAAACTCGTTGACCAAAGCAGCCGCCTCTGCGATCGCCCCAAAGTTAGCCACCACTCCCGGCAAATAAGCGGCAACACCTGGCAAATCCAACAATTGCGCCGTTTGCTGAACGTAATTCGTGATCGTTTCCCGGTCATTCATGGGCATCTCCGGCATGATAGGAACTGCGTACTAGCGGGCCAGAACGAACCTGGGTAAACCCCATGAGCCGCGCTAGCTCCCCTAAATGCTCAAATTCCTCCGGCGTCCAATACTGTTGCACCGGCAAGTGGGCCAGGGACGGTCTCAAGTATTGCCCCAAGGTGAGGCGATCGCAACCCACCGTTCGCAAATCCTGCAAGGTTTCCCAAATTTCCGCCTCTGTCTCTCCAAGTCCCAGCATTAACCCCGATTTCGTCGGCATACTCCCATCCAAAGCCTTGACCAATGCCAGCGCCCGCAGCGATCGCTCGTATTGATCACCGAAGTCTTAGAC
>JAAUTE010000150.1 GCA_012031815.1 Chloroflexaceae bacterium | reverse complement strand
AATCCCCGCTGGTCTTTTTCCGAGAGAATCGGCGCAGCACTCAAAGGCCAGTCAATCTGTAACTCTGGGTCGTTCCAGAGCAGATAGCGTTCGTACTGAGGCGCATAATAATCGGTGGTTTTATAGAGAACTTCCGCCTCCGGCGACAACACCAAAAACCCGTGGGCAAACCCAGGCGGAACCCAAAGTTGGCGCTTATTGTCGGCACTCAACTCACAGCCCGTCCACTGGCCAAAGGTTGGCGCATAGGCCCGCAGATCCACCGCCACATCAAAAATTGCCCCCCGAATCGCCCGCACCAATTTTCCCTGGGCCTGTTGAATTTGATAGTGCAACCCCCGCAAAATATGTTGTCTTGAGAGGGAATGATTGTCTTGAACAAAGGGGATTTGCCTCCCCGTAAACTGCCCAAATTCCTTGGCATTGTAGCTCTCAAAAAGGCAGCCCCGACTATCGCCAAACACCTGCGGCTCGAAAATCAGCACCTCTGGAATTTCTGTAGCAATCATTTGCATAATGCCCTCTTCCTTACCCTAAGAGTTCTCCTTGAGAATCATCGCCGATGGCAAACCGCAATGCCCTGGGTGCTGACGAGCGCCATTGATACAGGCTCGCCTGCCAATCAAACTTCCACGAGACAACTTCCGCCAAACCCGGTTAGACCTACAACCAAGGTCATTTCATTCTAGGTTTAGACAACGAGTTTATGGGTTTCAGGGGGGATGCGCTGTCTCAAGGCCCCATATCGCAGTTCTAATCTTGGCTATTGGACAGAAAGAACAGAAAGATTAGAAAATCTTATGCAGTACTTGAAACGAGGAGAAATTCGGGCGATCGCCTAAGGACTGGAAAGCGCCCTTAAAATTCTCCCAGCTCATCCCCTCATTCAGCGACGCCGAATTTTGCGGCTTTGAGAACGGCAATTAGGCGATCGATGCGATCGGGTTCGTGGGTAGCCATCACAGAAAAGCGGAGGCGGCTGGTGGGAACAGTCGGCGGGCGAATAGCGGGAGCGAAAATGCCAGCCAGCTTTAATGTTTGAGAGAGTTGCAGCGCCCTTTCGGGATTGGGCAGCTTGAGACCAATAATCGGCGACTCTGACGGCAGCAAATCCGCTCCCAGATCGAGAAGTTGCGCTTTTAAACGGGTCGTATTTTGCCACAGTTTTTCCCGCCGTTCCGGTTCCGCCTGGACAAGCAAGATTCCTGCCAGCGCCGCAGCCGTATCTGCGGGAGATAGCGCCGTGGTATAGATCCAGCTTGAAGCCCGATTGCGTAAATAATCAATTAACTTGGCCGATCCCGCCACGTAACCGCCCAAACTCCCCAAGGCTTTGCTCAAGGTTCCCACCTGTACCAATTCCCGACCAGTGCAGCCAAACGCCTCCACACAGCCAGCCCCCGTTGCGCCCAAAACCCCGGTGGCGTGAGCTTCATCCACCAACACCATGCAGTTCCAGGTATCTCCCAACGCCAGCAACTCCGGCAGCGGGCACAAATCTCCATCCATGCTAAACACGCTATCGCTGACGATTAAGCAGCGCCGATAACGCTTCCGGTGTTGCAGCTTCTCCCGTAAATCTAGAACATTGTTGTGTTCGTATTCGATCACTCTCGCCCCGCTCAATTTAGCACCCTGTTTGAGGCTGGCGTGATTGTAACGGTCTGCCAAAATCAAATCCCGCTGCCCCACTAGCGCCGCAATCGTTCCCAAATTTGCCAGGTAACCTGAACTAAAGGCGATCGCCGCTTCGGTTTGTTTGAGGGCGGCAATCTGAGTTTCGAGATCTTGATGGAGAGGGCGGTGGCCGCTGAGCAGGCGAGATCCCGTACTGCCCGTTCCCCAGGTGCGAATAGCCGCGACGGCAGCTTCTATGAGGCGGCGATCGCCCGCCAAACCCAGATAATCATTGCTCGCAAAATTAATCAGCCAACGTCCATCAATTTGGATAACCGGGCCGGGCCCACTGGTAACAGCTTGGACAGAACGATACCAGTGAGCTTGATGGAGGGTTTCTAAAGAATGAGCCAGCCAATCGTAAGCAGAAGCCATAACCGCAGCATAACCAGTAAATTCTAAACAAGGGCTAAGGGGCCGAAGCCTGATAGCCTGGAGAGGAAGCGCTTGTGTCGCTTTCATCCGTTGTACAGGCGTAAGGAGATAGACACTTGAAGAGTCAGCAAAGTTGGCAGTCCCTCGTTGGCGGCATTATCGCAGCTTTAATTGTCCTCCTCGGCTTTAATTCCTATGTGATTATCAATCCCGGCCAGGCGGGCGTTCTCAGCATCCTTGGTAAAGCCCAGGACGGCACACTCCTTGAAGGCATTCATTTTAAACCACCCTTTGTTTCCAGCGTTGATATCTATGACGTAACGGTGCAGAAGTTTGAGGTTCCAGCCCAAAGCTCCACCGAAGATTTACAGCAGCTCTCGGCCAGTTTTGCCATTAACTTCCGCCTTGACCCTACCCAGGTGGTGACCATTCGCCGCACCCAGGGAACCTTGCAGAATATTGTCTCGAAAATCATCGCCCCCCAAACCCAGGAATCTTTCAAAATTGCCGCAGCGCTCCGTACCGTGGAAGAAGCCATTACCCAGCGCAGTCAGCTTAAGGAAGATTTCGATATCGCCCTCAGTTCTCGTCTGGAAAAATACGGCATTATTGTCCTCGATACCAGCGTCGTCGATTTGACCTTCTCCACAGAATTCGCCAAGGCTGTCGAAGATAAGCAGATCGCCGAACAGCGGGCGCGACGGGCTATCTACATCGCGAAGGAAGCAGAACAGGAAGCCCAAGCGGAAGTTAACCGCGCCAAAGGGAAAGCCGAAGCTCAGCGCCTTCTAGCGGAAACCCTCAAGGCCCAAGGCGGCCAGCTCGTCCTGCAAAAGAAGCGATCGCCGCTTGGCGAGATGGTGGGGCGCAGATGCCGAAAGTTCTCGTCATTGGCAGCGATTCCAAGGCTAGCGTGCCGTTTTTGTTTAATCTCAATAGCGAGATTCAGCCTGAGAATTAATTGCTGAGCTTAATTGCACCATTCCTGGTTTTTTCATGGTCTCTTCCTCTTTCCTGCCACCGGACGCCACTAACATTACCGAACCCGCTGCGATCGCCCTCCTGGCCGCCCTAAAAACCGTGGCGATCGCCCTGCCGGGGGGCAAAGTGATGACAACCTATACCTGCCAGGGAGAAGGAGGAACCCCAATTTTATTAATCCACGGCTTTGATAGTTCCTTGCTGGAATTTCGGCGCTTGTTGCCGCTGCTGGCAGAAAAACAGGAAACCTGGCTGGTAGACTTGCTGGGATTTGGGTTTACGGAACGCCAGGCCGGTTTGGATTACAGTCCCCAGGCGATTAAGACCCACCTGTACCAGTTTTGGCAGCAAGTGAACCGTCCCGTGGTGTTAGTGGGCGCTTCAATGGGCGGGGCTGTGGCCCTAGATTTTGCCCTGACTCACCCCGACGCGGTGCAAAAACTGGTGTTAATTGCCAGTGCGGGCTTAGCCCCCGCTTCTCCCATGGCCAAGCCATTGTTTTTCCCCTAGATCATCTAGCGACGGCCTTTTTACGAAACCCCTGGGTGCGGCAGCAAATAGGCCGCGCGGCCTATTTTGATAAAACCCTGGCAACCCTGGACGCCTATTACTGTGGGGCGCTGCACCTCAAGCAGCCAAGCTGGAGTAAAGCCCTAATTGCTTTTACCAAAGGCGGCGGGTACGGCAGTTTTGCGGAGCGACTGTCGCAACTTCAGCCGCCAACCTTGATTACGTGGGGCCGAAATGACCAAATTTTGGGAACCCAGGCAGCCATTCAGTTCCAGGCACTCATTCCCAACAACCGCCTAGTCTGGTTCGACCACTGCGGCCACGTCCCCCACCTGGAAAAGCCCCAAGACACCGCCCGAGAAATCCTGTCCTTCAGCAATAGCAAAAATTCTTAACACTTAAGTTAAAGCAGCTACAAAAATTAGGGTTTTTTTACAGATTTTGTTAACATTAGTTCAAACCGACGCCGACCGAGAACAACGCCATGAGCCAAAACGGAGCAACGAAAAACGGAGCGAAAAACCAGATCGTCATCGCCCCTTCCATTCTGTCCGCTGATTTTAGCCGCCTAGGAGAAGAAATTAAGGCGGTTGACGAAGCGGGTGCCGACTGGATTCACGTGGATGTGATGGATGGCCGCTTTGTGCCCAATATCACCATCGGCCCTCTGATCGTGGAAGCCATTCGCCCGGTTACCCAGAAGCCCCTGGACGTTCACCTGATGATCGTAGAACCGGAGAAGTACGTTGAGGATTTCGCCAAAGCGGGCGCTGATATCATTTCTGTCCATGCCGAACACAACGCCTCTCCCCACCTCCACCGCACCCTGGGTCAGATTAAGGAACTGGGCAAGCAGGCTGGGGTGGTTCTCAATCCCTCGACGCCCCTGGAATTGATTGAGTACGTGCTGGAGCTGTGCGATCTGGTTTTGATCATGAGCGTTAACCCCGGTTTCGGCGGTCAGAGCTTTATTCCTGGTGTGGTTAACAAAATCCGCAAGCTGAGGGAGATGTGCAGCGATCGCGGCCTCGATCCCTGGATTGAAGTGGATGGCGGCCTCAAGCCCAACAACACCTGGCAGGTTCTGGAAGTGGGAGCCAACGCCATTGTGGCCGGGTCTGCGGTGTTTAAAGCCCCTAGCTATGCCGATGCGATCGCCGGAATTCGCCACAGTAAGCGCCCGGAGATGGCAGCGGTTTAACTCAATTTTTGGATTCAACTCGCGTTTGATCGGGGTAGGGGCAGGAGCGGTCTTGTCCCTGTGGTTTTTAGCGGATGAGGAACAGTCCCACCTGCAACAGGCCGATAATAAAGCCCAAAATGCCGCCTAAATTGACAATGGCCTGGAGTTCGTTGCGGATGATGCCCTGGGTGGCGGCTTCGAGCTGTTCCGGAGAGGTGGCGCGGATTTTTTCGACGATGACCTCATCAATGGAAAGGATGGGGATGGCTCGCTCGACTAATTTTTCCAGGTCTTCTTCCAGGTAGCGCTCCAACACCAGAGCCAGTTCGCTGCTGATCAGATCTAGGGAAGAGGTGACGGCAATGGAAGACTGCAAGCGATTGATGGCCAGTTGGGCCACGTTATCCCAATCGATGGTTTTGCCTAGCCCCTGCAAGACTTCTGCTCCCCTGGACTGGATGTAATTGCGTACCGTTTCGCGGGTGGTTTTGCGCAGTTGCCGCACGGTGGAGAGGGGCAGGTTTTGCAAGGATAATTCCCGCAGCCATGATCGCAAACGGTCTCTAACTTCCAGGGAGAGAATCAATTCCTGCAAGCGGGCATTGGCTACTTCTTTTTCGTCTAGGCAAAACGTCCGCAGGCGCAGCAGCGCATTTTTCATGCCGAATAAATTGGCGACCACCCAATAGGTGCCGCTGGTTTTTTCCCGGAAGCCTTCGTCGATGATTTGAATGTTGCGATCGGTCAGGAAATCAATGAGGGCCCCTCGCAGCAGATCCGGCGGCAGGGCCACTTGCAGTATCCAATCGGAAAGCTGCTTGGCCTGCTGTTCCGATAGCTCAAACTCTAAAAGAATGCGATCGAAAATTTGGTTAATTTGACTTTCGAGAAAATCTTCCCGCCGGGCCAGCACCCGCAACAACCGGGGCAGGGATTCCCCAAATAAGTCCCGCAAAATTCCTGAGAGGAGTTTCGCGGTTTTCTGGCCCCGATCGGCCCGTACCTGTTTGAGGGCAGCCAGCAACAGCCAACGAATGCCCCCCTGGACGCGCTCTGGTTGCAGGAGACGGCGGGCCAGGTGCTGCAATTCACCGGGGGTCAACAGCGATCCCATGATGGTGTTAGCAACATTTTGGGCCAGACGTTCCTGGTTAGCGGGAATGACGCCGGGGGTAAAGGGCAGGCGGCGCTGGCCAATGTAGAGGGTTTTGTAGGGACGAAACAGCATTTTGATGGCTATGTCGTTGGTGAAATAGCCAATCACCGCTCCCGTTAGCGGCGGTACGAAATAAATCCAAAGGCTTGTTAAATCCAAGGTTTTGGCAACTGTTTTCTGCAAATAATTTTCGCGATCGCGCCCGCGCACTGGCAAAGCCCATCCTATTGTAACCAGGGCCGCGGGCATGGCTGGTCGGGCCTTATTTGTGCAGTTGCAACACGCCCATTAAGCCCCCAAGGATCGGGTAGTGAACGGCCTGAAACCCAACCTGGCGAGCCAGTTGCACCTGGTTTTTGCCCTTGGGAAAGCGGGCTAAGCTGGGGCTGATGTAGGCGTATTCGGCGGCCAGTCCCAATTCTTCGGCGAGGGGAACCACATATTGGCTCAAATAATAGTCCTGAAACCCTTGCAGTATGGGCGCGTCGGGACGGTGAAAATCTAGAATCGCGGCTTGGGCCTGGGGTTTCAGCACCCGGTAGAGTTCTTGCAAGCAGCGGGGAATATCCGTTACGTTGCGCAATCCGTAGCCCATCGTCGCGCAGTCGAATTGTTCGTCCTCCCAGGGCAGGGACAGCACATCGGCTTCGATCCAGCTCAGGGAGGCGGGGACAAAGGCTTGACGGGCGCGATCGCGAGCGATGGCCAGGAGTTCTGAAGAATAATCCACGCCTACAACCTCGCCCCGGCGGACAGATTTGGCCAGCAGCAGGGCCAGATCGCCACTGCCGCAGCACAGATCCAGGGCGCGATCGCCGGGTTTTGCGCCGCTCCACTTGACGGTCATGCGCTTCCAAAGGCGATGCAGCCGAAAGCTGAGGCGATCGTTGAACTGATCGTAGACGGGGGCGATGCGGTTAAAAATTCCTTGAATTTCCGCAGCATTGGCACGAGGATAGGCGCTCATAATGGCTCCGGGGTTGGGGTTGGGACAGGGCAACCGATCGGCGATCGCCCCACGGAAACCCCTTAAGCGAGTCGAGGGGGGTTTGGGGCAAACTCATTTAAGAGTTGGAGCGGCTAGGGTAATCTTTCAACAAGCTAGTTTAACGGTTTAACTAACTAGACGACTCTTTCGGCAAGCTTATTTAACTTTTGAGCAGACTTGTTTAGTTACTGTACAAACTAGTTGTTTTTTTTTGACGAGCCAGGTTAGTTTTTAGGCTGGCTTATTTACACTTTTTACGGGCTAAGTTGGATTTTGTACCAACTAATTTGCTTTTTGTACCGGTGTGAAAGCCCCAATAGAGTCTCACAAAAAAGCTGTTGTCAGTTTGCGATCGCTCCCGTAGGAGGAAAACCGGCAACCGGCAACAGCCCCATCGAAGATTAAACCAAGTTATTGGCAGGAAGACATGGAATTTAAGCGCAGGATCACCTCATCAATGCCGCTCACCAGGGCTTGGCCAGAACTGCCCGCTTGATTGGCCATGATGCTGAACACCAACGTGCCGTAGTCGGGATGCTCTAAGTAGCCTGAGAGAGCCCGCACCCCCGTCAGCGTTCCGGTTTTGGCCTGAACAGCCCCTTGAACAGGCGTTTGACGCATGCGGTTGCGTAGGGTTCCGCTGATGCCAGCTACCGGCAGAGAAGCCAGAAATACCTCGCGATTCTTGGCACTGTGCATGGCTCGCAGGATGTCCACCAGCGCCCTCGGTGTTGCCGCATTGTTGCGGGACAGGCCGGAGCCATCCACCTGACGGAAACCACTGGGATTGACCCCTAACTCCGTCAGCGCCTTTTTGGTTGCGCCCGCGCCGCCGATGAAGCGAAATAGGGTTTCGGCATAGTTATTGTCACTTCTTAAATTGGTGGTTGCGATCCAATTTCTGACCGAAGTTGAGCGAATTACCCCATCGGGATTGAGTCGCTGCAACGCTGCCGCTGTGGTGAGCAATTTGACGTTAGAGGCAGGAATAAAAAATTTGTCGTCATTGTAGTGATAAATCACTTCTCGGCTGGCTAGGGACTCCACCAGAATGCCCCAACGGGCCCCATTAAAAACAGGCCGTTTAATCACTGCCTCGATCGCCGGATCGATGAACCAGGAACATAATTTACTGCTGCTGGATTCGGGCGGCGGCACAAAAATTTCGATACTTTCATTGCCATAAGCCACCTGAGCGCTGGCAGGAAAGGTCGCCCAGGGCGTTCCCGCTAAAAACGTTGCCGCGATCGCAGCCAGGGAATTACGCCATGATTTGTTGAACTTCATCGACATAGCGCTAATCGTGGTAGGGAGCAAGGATTAATTTGTTTAAGATACCATCTCAGGTAAAAACTGAGAAGCTTAACGGAGATCATTCCCAGGTTTCTAAACGAGATAGCCAGTGATGCAACATGACAATTATTTGGCCGCGATGGCGCTCAAACCTAGCACCAATACTCAGTAAAATTACCCCGGCGGCTAATCCTAGCACCCATTTTAAAAACGGGTAGTTAACGCTTAAAATTACCAACTGATAGCAGGTAGTTCCTAGAAAAGTCACCGTTCCCACCCACAAAAAGGCGCGAATTTGTAATCCGAGTCCCCCAAAGGTAAACCCTAAACCGAGGGCGGCGGGCAATAGCCCCGTTTGTTGATGAAAGAGAACCGCCGTCAGACCAATAATGCCACTGCCCAGGAGACGGAGCCAGTGCCGGATTTGTTTCTGGCTAGATTCCTGCAAATCCGGATCGAATTGGGCGATAAACAGCAAGGAAGCGCCGATCGCCGACGCAAAATACAGAAAATCTGTCAAACCGACTGCCAGCAGCCAGCGAAAAATGGCCCAGTCGATAAAGGCGAGGCTCAAATAACTCCAGCGCCAGTTACGTTGGGAAAAGGCAATGCGGGCGTAAAAGGCTGCCACGGCGAGAATATTCAAATAAGAAAGGTGATCTGTGGTTGCCAGGAGGGTTAGGGCCGGAATTGCCAGGGAAAACCGACGCCAGGGCGTTGCCTCCCAGCCCAAACTACGCCAGGGCAGTTGATAGATGACCAGGGAGACCAGGCTGACCAGCAGCACCCGCCAGGGGTCTAGCACCAGGAGATCTGCCAAGAGGCGGCGGGCATAGACCGTAGTTGCCGTAATCTCCACTAAGCCTACATAGACCCACCAGTCCCTAGCCGTTCCGCGATCGCCATCGGAGGTGTCTCTGGCTTGGATGAGGGCATAGGCGGCCAGGGCAACACTCAGGCTCAGGCTCAGCCAGCTCAGGCGGGGATTTCCCGTGATCGCATAACTTGCAGCCACCAGTTTCAGCAAGCAGGCCAGGGCCCAGTGGCTGTGGGCAATAATTTTGAGTTCGGCCAGCCTAAAATTCAACCAGCGATCGCGGTCTTGCGCGTGCCAGAGGGTCGCCCCCAACCGATAAATCAAGGCGATCGCCGCCGTCACCAGGGCAAAAATCGTCAGGGCGTCTGCCGGACTGCCTCCCCTTCCCTGGAGCAGTTGATAGGCTACCAGTTCATAGAAGCCACAGGTAATGCCCAGAATCGAGAGATAGCTAATCGGTTTGCCGCCCCTGAGTTTCGCTCCCGTTCCCAGCCCCGCGATCGCCACGCCGAGTGTAATCAGGCCCGTGTAGGCATTAAAGGCGTTCAGGCGCAAACTCAGGGCAATACCGCCATAAACCAGGGGCAACAGTTTAAAACTGCTCAATCGCGCCAGGGGAGGTGGGGCGATCGCTGCTTGGTTTCCTAAACTTAAACTTCCCAAGGCCAGCAAAACGTTAGCCGCCGAGAGCAACAGCAGGGAATCGGTGAAGAAAGCCAGGATTTCCACCAGAACTAGCTCAATTGTCCAAGCAACGCCCAAAATAGCTGGGTTGTTAGGCTCCCGCCAGTAGCGATAAATCATGGCGCTGCCGAGGAG
>JAAUTE010000149.1 GCA_012031815.1 Chloroflexaceae bacterium | reverse complement strand
AGGTTGCTCGAGGAATGATCCCGTCCCGCCAACGGAAATCCGCCAGGTTGGCTTAGGAAACCAGCAGTTGGCCAACGGAATCGATCCCGTCCCGCCAAGGAATGAGTCGGGGGACTCCAAGGAATGCGATCGCAATTCAACAAAAATCAAATGATCAAGAAGTTACTGCTCAGAAAAGCGTTTTTATTGACTGTTGAGCTTATCCAATCTATTTTGTAACCAGTGATAGTCAAAACTGCATGAGCGATGGGATTGAGCTAACGCGAGGAGGACAGAAAAAATTAGGCAGTCTTGTTAACATAAAAGACCTAACCATTGCTGAAGCAATTCGAGAAAGGGGTGGCGCTCAAAGCCAGGTTGCTCAAGTAAGAACCGACTATCAAAATTTTAAAGTAGGTGAATTGGCTAATCTGGCAGCAGAAGGAGATCCTGACGCTGAAACAGCGATAAAAATCATGAAGCAAGCAAAGAAAAAACGCGAAAAATATGAATAACCTAGTAGATTTTTCCGCTTTGATAGGAACTCGTTTAACTGTTGTAAATTTAATTGAAGATCGAGATTTGTCCACTGATGAGTTATGTCTTACTGAAGCGGTCTTGATTTTTGAGGAAAGGGAGCTTGTCATTTTAACGCCTTTGCCTGAAACGGATGAAATTGAGATTTCAATTAATCCCCCCCACGACTCCAACACTTTTGGTAACGGCAGTTTTTGTAAACTCGGTTCTGAGTTAGTGAAAGCGAAATTTCTCAATAATGAACAATCGCAATGGTATCGCCAATTTTATGGGCACAAACTGCAAGCTGTGTGGGTAAGTGAAAACAACCAGGGTTATCAAGACTTAATTACTTTTGCCTTTGGGCAACTCCATCCCAGTTTTTCCTTGATTGCCGAAGGGTCTGTTTTAAAAGTTTTTGTCCATCAACAAGTGCGGCGAAGGCACATTTCCCAAGATAAACTCCAAACTCGTCAACTCTAAATAAAGCAAAGATTCCCAGGAGAGGAAATCTATCCGGTTGCTCAGAAATGCGATCGCTAATTTAGTTAATTAATTTTTCAATATGGTTAAATAGCCTATCGCAATAGGGTGCTCTACTCCTAACTTTAGAAGCGTTAAGCATTTCTAAAATCTCCGTCCCATGCTTAATCTTTTGATATTTACCTTTCTTCGTGTTGCGGGTGGCATCTTTCAAGGCATTCTCAACATCACTTTTGGAAATAGTTTCAACATTATTGGTATTTGGAATTGCGTTTTTATTAAAATCCTGCCCGTAATATTTCACCAAGGTATCAGGATCAGCAATCAGCCAACTCTCCATCATCTCAACCATTAAATGAATACAATCTTCTTCAATCTCGTCCGTATTCCAACCATCTCGGTTAGCTAAATACTGCCGACAGGTTACTGTTCCTACCGGGCCTTCAGAATCTACCAGCAGAATATTGATTGCTTCTGGATGGCTTTTCAAGGCATTACAATAGTCCCGATGTGCACTATCGCGACCACCGCAAGAGATAATACTCCATTTAAATTGTTTTACTTTGGGCTTGCTTACGAAGGCTGTCTAAAAATTTTCCCATCCCCTGCCGTAACTTTGCTTTCGTCTCAGCCTTATCTCCTCCACCTTCTAAGTAAATCCGAATTTCCCCTACCATCGCGTTGCTCCAATCTCGCCCATCCGCCACAATTCACCCAGAGAATAATGTTCTAGCCAATTCTTCAACCGCTCCGGCTCCGAGCCGACGGAGATGGCTTCCCGCAATATCTCGCTCACAGACTATTACCGATTCCGGCTGTTCTGTTAATGCTGAAACTAATATATCAGAATGAGTCGTTACAATTAGCTGCGATCGCTGAGAAGCGTCAATTAACAATTTAGCTAAGGTTCGAATAATATCGGGATGGAGTCCTAACTCTGGCTCCTCAATGCACACCAGAGAAGGTGGTTGTGGATGACAAAGAATCGTAAGTAAGCAAAGGTAACGTAGAGTCCCATCCGATAGCCGCGTTGCTGGGATTGGCTGCTCTAACCCCCTCTCCCGCAGAAAAAGCTGTACAGTGCCCCCCTGAATCTTAGTGGAAATTTCTTCAACATCTTCATAAAAGAGTTGCATCTGCTCAACTAAAGCTCTACTTCCTTCTGAATTCTGAAGATTGTTAATAACTAGCCCTAAATTACTGGCATTCTCTTCTAAAAAATCCTCTGGTAAATCCGTCTTTTGTGGTTTTCTGGGATCTGTATATCTTCCTAAATTCCACTCTCGGTAAAGCTTAATTTCAGAAAATTGATTTCCTAAATAGGTAAGTTCTGGATATTGGTCTGGGTCTTTCCGCTGTGATAGTACTGACTGATCGGGTTTGAGATCTTCTCGTCGCAAATAGCGGGGCTGCCGTTCTTTGTCTGTGCCTGGCTCCGCTTCTGGTGAATTCCTAACGTTGAGAACTGGTTGCCCCTGTTGATAGCGGTAGAAAAAATATACATCTGAATGCTGGCTTTTAAGCTTTCGCGCATTTTCAACCGCTTCATCCAACAGTTCAAGCCGCTGACCCGTCATCGTAAACTGCAACTTGTACCGCAAAGGTATTCCCCCCCCAGGGGGATAGTCAACGACGGCTTCAAGTTCGGCTACGGGAGTTTCACGGGAGCCTTTCCAGAGCCATTCGCTTACCCCACCACCATCTCGTATCGGCTCAACCAAATTACTCGGTAAAGCTTGCAATAAACTCACAGCCTCAATTAAATTAGACTTCCCAGAGGCATTGGAGCCAATAAGCACATTTAGAGGCCCTAGCTCAATCCTTTCTCCCTCACTTCCATAGGAGAGAAAATTTTTTAAGTGCAGGCTGTGTATAAAGCGGAAACCTTCTTCCACAAGAATTACTTAATAGTTTACGTTTATTTTTCCCAGGCTATCACATCATGAAAGCGATCGCTAAACCCAAACGACTCTAACTGGGTCTGCAAATAAAAAACTACTCGGCGTTTTAGTTTTAATGCTTCTTGTTTCCCCCTATATCCCTATCTCCCCATCCCTTCATTCCGGCTCAAAATTAACTGTTGGCGGTTGGGCCGATCGCAAATTAATCTCTTGATGGGCCGCTTGTTCGAGGAGATAAGCGACGTGCTCCGGGGCCAACAGCGTTCCATCATTGCGGCAACTGCCCACGTAGCGCACCACTGCCTCATCTTCAGCCACCGAAACCAGGGCCAGCTCATCCAGCCGCTCCCGCAAATTCACCTGCGATCGCTTCCCGGACTTGGTGGTTTTCTCCCACAGGCAAAGGGGATTGGCTAAGGCTTGGGCAATCCAGGCTTCCCACTGGGGCGCAGTCGTTTCCGGGGCTACTAAGGTGAGCAAATATTCCGCCTGCGCCAACAAGCCCGTGGCAGCAGGGGCATTTATCTTAACGTCTTCCACTCGATACAGGGGAACCTCCGCTGGCAAAACCGCCGCCAACTGCTCGCGGAAGGCCGTCACCTCCATCGGACGGGTCAGCTCAAAATCCACAATTTCGCCGCTGCTGGTCATGCCCAAAGCTAAGGCATTGGCGATCGCAATTCTCGGGCCAGGGTGGTAGCCGCCGGTAAAGGAAATGGGCAAACTGGCCCGACGCACGGCGCGATCGAACAGGCGCACCAGATCTAGGTGGCTGAGCAGGGCCAATTCTCCCAGTTTGCCAAACCAAACCCGCAGGCGCTGCTCCCTGGCTTGATTGGGCTGAAAATGACCTTGAAATTCAGGAATGGGCGGCGGCTCGACCACAATATTATGGCCAAACTCACTGCCACAGATACCACATTGAGAACACCCTTCAAAGGCACAGTCAGGAACCGTGACGGCTTCCAAGGCTCGCTGCAAGTCGGCTTTGAGCCAATGCTTATCAATGCCCGTATCCAGCAAATCCCAGGGCAGCGGTGCCTCCAAGCGCTCGTCAAAACTATATTGAGGACGGCGGCGGTGGCTCTCAAGACGCTCATTGTCCGTCTCCATCGCGTTCCATTCCCCGGCCTCCACCTGGCGATACTTCCAGGTCAATCCCGCTTCGGCGATCGCCTGCTCCCAGGCCCCGTAGGCCCGCTCCAAATTCTCCCACCAGGCATCCATCCCCGCCCCCAACTCCCAGGCCCGCCGCACCACCGCTGACAGGCGGCGATCGCCCCGACCCACAAAGTCCTCCATGGCCGAGATGCGAACATCGGTGTAATTAACTTTCACCCCCTTGAGGCGGCTCAATTCAGCTTGCAAGAGCGCCTGCTTGCGGACAAACTCTGCCGTGGAGACCGAATGCCACTGAAAGGGCGTGTGGGGCTTGGGCGTAAAGTTGGAGATTGTAATATTAAACTCCAGACGCTTCCGTCCCTCGGTGCGGCATTCCCGGCGCAACCAGCGTACCGTTTCTGCAATGCCAATGACATCCACATCGGTTTCCCCCGGCAGCCCAATCATGAAATAAAGCTTGACCTTATCCCAGCCTTGCTCCACAGCCGTTTTGACCCCCCGCAGCAGCTCCTCATTGGTCAAACCCTTGTTGATGATATCCCGCAACCGCTGGGTTCCCGCTTCCGGCGCAAAGGTCAGGCCCGTCTGGCGTGTGCCGCCGATGATGTTGGCAATATTTTCATCAAAACGGTCTACCCGCTGGCTGGGCAGAGACAGGGAAATATTTTCGTCTTTGAGGCGATTTTTTAGCTCCATCCCCACCGCTGGCAAGGAAAGATAGTCCGAACAACTCAAGGACAGCAGGGAAAATTCGTTGTAGCCTGTGGCTCTCATGCCCTGGGCGATCGCCTCCACCACCGCTTCCGGCTCCACATCCCGCGCGGGCCGGGTTAACATCCCTGGCTGGCAAAAGCGACAGCCCCGCGTACAGCCTCGTCGAATCTCCACCGTCAGGCGATCGTGAACGGTTTGCACGTAGGGAACTAAGCCAATGGAATAGGCTGGAATGGGCGCGGCCACCCGACGCAGGATGCGAACCGGCACATCTGGGTAATTGGGACGCACTGAGCCATCCTCATGACAGTCATAAAACCGAGGGACATAAACCCCCGGCACCTGGGCCAAATCCAACAGCAGCGCTTCTCTAGCCAGTCCCGCCGCCTTCCCTTCCTCAACCACCAGGCCAATCTCTGGCAGCACTTCTTCCCCATCCCCTAGGGCTAGGAAATCAAAGAAATCCCCAAAGGGTTCCGGGTTGGAAGTCGCCGTCTGACCTCCGGCAAAAATCAGGGGATAGTTCCCTCCAGAGCGCCTCCCGCCAGGTCAGGGGAATGGCCGCCAAATCCAGCATCTCCAGGATATTGGTCGCCCCCAGCTCATAGCTGAGACTAAACCCCAGGATGTCAAACTCTCTCAAGCTGCGGCGCGACTCCAGGGCAAACAGGGGCAGGTTTGCGATCGCAACTTAGCAGCTAGATCGGGAGCCGGGAGATAAGTCCGGTCGCACAACTGACGCGGCTGAGCATTGAGAATGTTGTAGAGAATAATATGACCTAAATTAGAAGCGCCGACCTCGTAAACCTCTGGATAGGAGAGTACCCAGCGAACCTGAGCTGCTTCCCAAGGCTTGTGAACAGCACCCAACTCATTACCTAGATAACGAGCTGGTTTTTGAATTTCAGTAGTTAGAAGTGTTCAATGGCAACCGTCACGGCATTCTCGCTTGGACTCAACTGGCATCGTGTCCTCACTATAGCGTTTCTTCCCTGCTGCCCAGGATCGCCTGTATGGAGAGGTTGCCAGCAGGGGTAGGTCACACAACTGCACCATCCCCCGAATACCGAGCGATTGTAAGCATTTAGTTAATCAAAACTGGCTTCAAAGGCGGAGCTGCTGCCGAAAATTTCAAAGACGCTATCAAGACCCGTTAATTCAAAAACAATCCGTACTGATGGCGGGATGGAACACAAACTAAAACGCTTGCCAATGGTTTGAACCAAGCGACAAGCCGAAACCAGTGCCATTAAACCAGCACTGTCGAGAAACTCTACCCCAGACATATCTACAAGGAACACTGAGTAGTCCTGGGACACGATGGCATCCTTGAGCTGCTGTTCAAAACTGCTAGCGTTAGCAGCACTGACATAGCCGCTCGGCTTAAAGGTAGATACCTTGGCACTAATCAGGTTGCTCGTCATCATGATTGTCCTTCCTTAACAGTCTCTCGGTCGTAATGAGGCAAGAGTTATGTCGAAAATATTAACTGATATGCAGAGAGTCGACTACCTCTTTCAGATGATTTCCCTTTGTGTTTTTTATGGGTACACATCAGGTTGATTTCGAAAAAAAGAGGGGATTTTGCTAATTGACGCTCTTGTCACGATTTGCTTTTGACTTTATCACTAGTGAAAATAATTTGATTTTTACAGAATGGGTCTTTGGCGACACCCTTTAAGACATTTCTCCATTTAAACTAGGGCAGGATTTTAGAAGAAACAGTAAATGTGGCTACCAAATTTAAAAAAGAACTGAAGTCGACTGAATGAATACAAAACTATGTCATCAGCAGCACTGAATTTAGTGATATCTCAATCTTAAAAGCAGTCTGCCTGCCAGTAAATGTATCAGAAAATTAAGCGATGTCAAGCCCTGACTGAAAAAGTGCGTTTAAGGCGGAATATTCCTGGCAAAAGTGCCTAGAGGACTGACAGGGGAAGGAAAGGGGCGGTACAGTTAAAGCGATCGCTGGAGGTTAGCTCTCAACGCCTAGCGGGAAATCCTTCGGCCTTGCAGTGGCCCAGCTAGACGAGGCCGGTGGCAAGAGGGTTCCTGCGCGCTCGTTTTGGGAGATGGGAAAGATTTACCGAAGCCTTGGGGCCAATGCCGTAAAGTTGTCTGTTTTGCTCCCTGTTGAAGCCTGGTGGTTTTAGATTGGCGGGGATCGCTAATCCTAACGTTTTTGCCTCCCGGTGGCACTATTCCTCAAAAATGTCCAACTGGTCTACCAGGGGTTGGCGGCGAGCGGTTTGGCTGTTCGGCTGGCGTTTGGCGATCCCCTGTCGCAGGCCGATGGCAATTTTGCTGTGTTTTTCGATTTGGGCCATGACTTGCTTGGCCCGCTGAATAACGGTAGGAGGCAATCCGGCCAGGCGTCCGGCTTCAATGCCATAGGAGCGATCGGCTCCGCCCGGCCGGACTTGGTGCAGGAAGAGGATGCGATCGCTTAATTCTTGGACGGTGACTTGGTAGTTGGCGACGTTGGTGAGGAGGGAGGCCAGTTCGTTGAGTTCGTGGTAGTGGGTGGCGAAGATGGTGCGCGATCGCAGTTCGTTAGCCAGGTATTCGGCTACGGCCCAGGCAATGGAGAGTCCATCGAAGGTGGCGGTTCCCCGGCCAATTTCATCGAGCAACACCAGGGATTGGGGGGTGGCGTGGTTGAGAATGTTGGCCGTTTCGTTCATCTCCACCATAAAGGTAGACTGGCCCGCTGCCAGATCGTCGGCGGCCCCCACGCGGGTAAAGATGCGATCGCAAATCCCCAATTTGGTCTGGGTTGCCGGGACGAAGCTGCCGGTTTTGGGCCAGGAGCTGAATCAGGCCGACCTGGCGCAGGTAGCAACTTTTGCCGCTGGCGTTGGGCCCGGTGAGAATAATCAGATCGGGGGCGCTATCGGGGCGATCGCCTGCTTCCAGGGGATGGCCAAGGCGGGTGGAGTTGGGCACAAACCGGCCCGCACCGAGGGTCTGCTCCACCACTGGATGGCGGCCGTCGAGGATTTCCAGGGTGCGATCGCCAAGGATTTGAGGACGGCAGTAACCTTGATAAATAGCCACCTCGGCCAGGGCCGCTAACACATCCAAGGCTGCGATCGCTTTGGCCACCTCGCGGATACTTTGAACGTTTTCGGCAACGCGGCTGCGGATCTCGCTGAAGATTTCGTACTCTAGCTGGTTGAGGTCGTCTTTGGCTGTGAGGATACGGGTTTCCCGTTCCTTGAGTTCGGGGGTAATGTAGCGCTCCTCCCCGGTGAGGGTCTGCTTGCGGAGGTAATCGGCGGGAGCCTTGTCGGCCTTGGAACGGGGCAGGCTAAGATAGTAGCCAAAAGTTTTGTTGTAGCCGACCTTGAGTTGGGAAACCCCGGTACGCTGGCGTTCGCTAATTTCCAGGTTAGCCAACCAGTGCTGGTCGTCGTCGAGGCACTGGCGCATGCCGTCGAGCTGTTCGCTGACCCCGTCGCGAATAATGCCGCCTTCTTTCAGGTGGAGGGGCGGTGCGGCCACCAGTTGGGAACTGACGTAGCGGCCCAAGGGTTCCAGGTCGGGGGGGGAATTTTGCAGGGCCCGCAGGTAGGGAGATTGGCCGGCTGCGGTCAGTTCTTGCAGTTCGCTGAGTTTGAGGAGAGATTCGGCCAGGGCCAACAGGTCGCGGGCATTGGCGGTTCCGGCTCCCACCCGACCGGCCAGCCGCTCTAGGTCGTAGATTTCCCGCAACAGTTGGCGGATATCCTGGCGCAGGCTGCTCTTATCGACCAATTCTTGCAGGGTGTCCTGGCGGGCGTTAATGCCTTTTACCTCGATCAGGGGTTGGAGGAGCCAGCGGCGCAAGGCTCGGCTGCCCATGGCGGTGCAGGTGCGATCCAGGGCCCAGAGCAGGGAGCCGTGAAAGGCATTGTCGCGGACGGTTTGGGTGATCTCCAGGTTGCGACGGGTTTGGTGGTCGAGGACTAAAAAATCGCTGAGGCTATAGGTGCGTAGGGGTTCCAGGGGGATTTGGGTGGCCTTTTGGGTGTCTTCAATATATTGGAGCAGGCCGCCTGCGGCCCGTACCGCCAGGGGCAGGTGTTCGCAGCCCAAGCCTTCCAGGGATCTCAGTCCAAATTGTTGCAGCAGGCGGGGTTTGGCTTGCGACAGGCTAAAGGGAATTTGCGATCGCAGGGAATAGCACAGGCCGGGGGGCAGGCAATCGGGGAGGGCTTCGGAGGTTTCTCCCGGTCGCAGGAGGGTGTAGAGGTCGGGGGCTTCCACGGGAACCAGGACTTCGGCGGGTTGGAGGCGCAGCAGTTCCGAGGCGAGGTTGGCCAAATCCTGGGATTGGGTGGTGAAAAATTCTCCGGTGGAAATGTCGCCATAGGCCAGGCCCCAGTGGTCGCCCGCGATCGCCACCGCAGCCAGGAAATTATTTTGCCGAGCCGGGAGCATGGCTTCCTCGGTGACCGTGCCGGGGGTGAGGAGTTTGAGGACTTCCCGGCGGACGTTGCGCTTTTCGGCGGCGGCTTCGGCGGAATCTTCGACTTGATCGCACACGGCTACGGCGTAACCTTTTTCGAGAAGTTGGCGGCTGTAGCGCTCCAGGGCGTGGTGGGGAACCCCGGTCATGGCAATGCGCCCAATTTCCTTGCCCCCTTCTTTGCTGGTTTGGACTAGCTCTAATTCCTGGGAAATAATCACCGCATCCTGGAAGAAGCACTCAAAAAAGTCACCGACGCGGTAGAGCAGCAGGGCGTTGGGATACTGGTGCTTGACCTCCACGTAATGCTGGTACATGGGGGAGAGCTTTTCTGGGTCGAGGTCGCGGTAATCGGTGTGGGGGGCTTTGCGGGAACCTTTGGCAGGGGCGGCATCGGTCATGGGCGGGCAGCAGGCGTCTGTAGGGTTTGCATTATAGCGAATCCTCCCAATCCTTCGCCCAGATCCGTTGGCTAACCTTAATCTCTGCTTTTGACTACCCTTTTGCTCGCGAGAAGCGCGATCGCCAGTGGGAAAAATCCCATCATTCCGCTTAGAAGTTTGATTCCGTTCTTTAAACCCGGCTGCTCTCCTGGGAAACCTGGGGCCGTGCTGCTTAAACCTGACCGCTCTCCGATTAAC
>JAAUTE010000148.1 GCA_012031815.1 Chloroflexaceae bacterium | reverse complement strand
GTCATCTTGATTGATGATGTGCTGTTTACCGGGCGTTCCATCCGGGCGGCGTTGGATGCCATGATTGCCTTCGGACGACCCCGCAAGGTGGAACTACTGGTGCTCATAGACCGCAAATACAGCCGCGACCTACCCATTGCGCCGCACTACGTCGGGCGACCCGTGAATACCATTCTGTCGCAAACCGTCCTTGTCGAGTGGACCGAGCAAGGCGTGGCCGAAGATGCCATTTGGCTGATAGATAGTTAATGGTTGATTGCTGATTGTTAATTGTCTGGAAAATAGTATCTCCACAAAAGGCAAAACCCCAATTAACTATTAGCAATCAACAATTGACAATCAACCATTTAACAATAAAATATGTCTCTGAGTGTCAAACATCTGCTGGGAATCAAAGACCTGAATCGCCAAGATATCGAACTGATTTTTGAGACGGCGGACACATTCAAGGAGGTCATCAACCGTCCCATCAAAAAAGTGCCTTCGTTGCGCGATGTCACCATTGCCAACGTATTTTTCGAGAATTCCACCCGCACACGTCTTTCGTTTGAACTGGCCGAAAAACGCCTTTCCGCCGATGTGATTAATTTTTCTTCCTCAAGCAGTTCGGTCAAAAAAGGTGAAACGCTTTTGGATATCAGTTCAAAATATTTTGGCGATGAAGGTAGATATGATTGTGATGCGACATTCCAGCGTGGGTGCGCCCCATTTTCTGGCGAAGCGCGTAAAAGCAAAAAATTGTCAATGCAGGTGACAATCCCGATCCAAAAAAACAACATGAGGGATTTGTTTTCCTGCTGGGAACAAATCTGTGACTCTTTAGCTGTCCCTATTTATTTTTCTACTGCTTGCCGCTTTAACTGTATCGAAGCCACCCACAGTATAAGCCACAATTTTGAGGGTCAGCGCCAGCTTATTTGTTAAAGTTTGTGCCGATCACCCCGCCTTCTGGCTTTAAAAAAACTTACCTTTGAAGCCACCCTATTTTGTCCTTTTTGGGCTGCAAACTTCTAGGCGATCGCGGTTTTGCAATAATTAATTGCTTGATTTAATTACTTCTTCAACAATCGCAATGGTTCTTAATCTTGGGGTGGGCGATCGCTTATTTTAGGGATGGCCGGGGGGCGGCGATCGCGGGAAGGAGAGGATCAAGAGGTAGTGCACCTGTCTGGCTGGCATCTTGGATAATTGATGGTTGATAGCTCTTAACGAAATAGCCCGATTCTTAGGATGAGCAACGGCAAGGCCAGTATTCTCGTGGTGGATGATACGCCGGATAATTTGCGGCTGCTGTCGGCGCTGCTGTCCGCAGAGGGTTATACGGTGCGCAAGGCCCTGAATGGCAAGATTGCCCTGTCTACCATTGAGCGATCGCCGCCAGAGCTGATTCTGCTGGATATTACGATGCCGGATTTGAACGGCTACGAGGTTTGCGAAGCCCTCAAGGCCAACCAACTCACCCAGGAGATTCCGGTCATTTTTATCAGCGCCCTTGATGATGCCCTGGATAAGGTGAAAGCCTTTGCGGTGGGCGGCTCGGATTACATTACCAAACCCTTTCAAGCGGCAGAAGTGCTAGCGCGGGTGGCGCACCAACTGACAATTCGGCGGCTCCAACAGCAACTGCAAGGGCAAAATGCCCTATTGCGTCAGGAACAGGAACAGTCAGAACGGCTATTACTCAATATTTTGCCGGCCTGCGTTGCCGAACAGCTTAAGGCGGGAATGAGTACGACTCAGCAATTTGAGGAGGCATCCTTTTTGTTTGCTGATATTGTCGGTTTTTCTTACCATTCTGCAACAATGCCGCCCCAGGAGGTGGTTAACTTACTTAATCGGGTGTTTACGCGCTTCGATCGCCTGACGCAGCAGTTTGGCCTAGAAAAAATTAGAACCATTGGGGATGCCTATTTTGTGGCGGGGGGGCTGCCCGTTCCTCGTCGCGATCACGCCGAAGCGATCGCAAATATGGCGTTGGCGATGCAGGCGGCGATCGCGCAGTTTTCTGGCCCAATGGTGAGCCGTTGCAGTTACGCATTGGCATCAATACGGGAGGCCCGGTGGTGGCGGCGGCCATTGGGATTCATAAATTTGCCTACGATGTTTGGGGAGATTCGGTTAATATTGCCAGTCGCATGGAGTCCCACGGTCAGCCGGGCCGCATTCAGGTAACAGCAGCCACCTACGATCGTCTACAGCATTACTTTTGCTTTGAGAAACGCGGCGCGATCGCCGTCAAGGGCCGGGGCGAAATGATCGCCTACTGGCTCCTTGGAAAATTGGACTGAATCGTCAGCGGCGATCGCGGATGGTAACACCGAGAATATTTGCCGAAGCATCGAAGTTTTTTCGTAACTGGCCTGGCTTTTTGCTGGGCCGTTTAAGTGTTGAGCTTAGCAGTTGCACCTTGAAACCTCAAAGGCCGAGGTCGGAGATTGACGGTTTTAGCTTCAGGGTCAAAATGAGGGGTTCGGCACTCCGTATTCTAACCCTGAAGTCCAGAATCAAAAGCAAAAATAAGAAAGTTGCTAACCTAGCTCGCTCTGTTCCAAAGCAGAGCCGTAGCGATCAGTTTACGGCAAGATTGCACTTACTACGTTTTGAGTAACCCTGAATCCTGAAGAACTGTAACAAAATCCACTGGATTTTGAGATAATATCTAAAAGTGAGTGTTCAATAATCCTTGACAAAAGAGTATTTTAAAACTGAATGCTAAAAGAGATAAAACTCGTTAACTTCAAAAGTCATCGTGCCACACTGCTCAACCTAGACGATTCGCGCCTACATGCGCTAGTCGGGCAGAATAGTTCTGGGAAAACATCTGTTTTGCAAGCGCTATATTATCTTAGTCGGTTAGCTAAGTTAAGCTTTGAGGACGTTTTTAACAGTCAGGACTGTCCAGAATTTATCATCTCAGTTAAACAAACTCAGTTATCTCCGCTTGCAATTATGACCATTTTTGTAAAGGGGTCAGACGAACTTGATTTAAATCCTTGGCAAGTCTCCTGCAAGATAGGCTCTTATAATATGGAAGCGGTTTGGAAAGCAGGTCACGATGAAGGAGAGATAAACGGATGGTCAAGCTCACTAATAGAAGCTCCATTATTAACAGAAAAAATAGAATCTATAGTTCATCTTAAATTGGTAGCTACTAATCTCGCGAAAGCAGCTTATAGCGAAGCAATTAAACCACAAGTTGAATCTGATGGTTCCGGCTTAGCACCTGCTTTAGACTATCTGCGTAACGACGCCCCTGATAATTTTAAGTCTTTACAAGAAAGGTTGAAGCAAATTGTTCCAGGAGTCGAAAAATCGGAATAAAGCGCGCTAAAGTTCCAGTTAGTCGTCAGCGCTTAATCGAAGTTGATGGCAAATCAATCTCCTACGAGGAAAATCAGGAGATTACAGGGCAGGAAATTGTGTTTGATATGAACACGGGCGATCGCATTCCTGCTCATGCCATTAGTGAAGGAACGATGTTAGCGCTAGGGCTACTCACTGTTTTGATGAATCCTAATCCCCCAAATTTGGTATTACTTGATGACGTTGAACAGGGACTTCACCCCAAGGCACAACGAGAATTAATGACAGTTTTCAAGGAAATTATTCAAGCCAATGAAAACTTGCAAATCATTTTTACGACTCACTCTCCTTATATTGTGGATGAATTGACCCCTTCTCAAGTTCATGTCCTGAGTAATACAAGTTCCGGTTTTACTCGTTCTAAACGACTTGATGAACATCCTGACGTAGAATGGGGCAAAACACACTTTAACCACAGGAGAGTTCTGGGATGCTGAGGGAGAAGACTGGGTAGTGGCTGGAGAAAATGATGATTGAGTTTGTGGTAATTGTTGAAAGTAGTGCCGATGCAAGAACTGCTACTAAATTGGCTGAGCGTGTCTTGGTAGAGAAAGTAGATTGGCTGGAAACTAATCTCTTAGAACATCTATTTCAGTGGCGTGGTTTAGAAGAAATAACCGCACATTCTTGTTGGAGAGATATCAGCGATATTATTGAACGGGCTAAGGAATCTGGCCTTCCGATTCCTAAGTTCTTGGGTCACAAAAAAACAGGGACACTTAAAGCCGATGGCGCAGTAGCCATGAAAATACTCAATTTAATCCAAATTATTCATATAAAAAAGAATCGACCGATTAAAGCCGTTCTCTTTATTCGCGACTTAGATCATCAACCTGAACGCAGACAAGGTATTGAACAGGCACGTTCTGAACAGGGTGATCGCCAATCGAATTTAGAAATTATTATTGGTACAGCTAATCGGATGCGAGAAGCCTGGGTCTTGAATGGATTTATCCCAGCTAATCCAGAGGAAGACAAAATTTTACAAGAAATCAAAGCACAACTAACCTTCGATCCCTGTGAGAAAGCACATCGATTAAGATCCAGTTCTTGGAATGAACCAGAGCGAATTAGAAATCCTAAAGTTGTTGTAGAATTGCTGACGCAAAACACTGGTATGCTACGCGAATGCCAGTGTTGGGAGGAAACAAGTTTAGAGCATTTACGGGAAAGAGGCGTTTATACAGGTCTGACAGACTATCTTAATGAAATTGAGCAAAGACTCGTTCCAGTCATATCTCCTCAGACGGGAGCATAATAACAATAAAGAGCGCCCCGCAGACGTTCGCAGGTTACTTATATCAAATCCTGCTGAATCCAAGAAAGATTCTGACTTGCAATCCTGACTGGATAAGCATTCTAGCCGCTATGCATTCATCTGATCAACAGGATTTGATATTAGATCATAAAGAAAAGATTGGACGATGTTTTCAGGCGATAAACCGTCTCAAAACCGATATAGAACTGAGTTAAGAGCAACCTACCTTCCCTTAACCCAGAAGTCTTCAATCAGTAAACATCTCGACTGGCAAGCGCTGGAGCATTAGGCGTTCGTCCCCCACATCCACAAAAATAGTGTCGCCTTCTTTGAATTCGCCCCGCAAAATCCCTTTGGCGATCGCCGTTTCGAGATACCGCTGGACTGCCCGCTTGAGGGGTCTGGCCCCAAAAACCGGGTCGTAGCCCACTTCCGCCAAGAAATCCAGGGCGGCTTCCGAGAGGCGCAGGGACAACTTCTGCTCGGCCAAACGGCTTTCCAGGCGAGCTACCTGGAGTTGAACAATGTGGCGCAATTGCTGGCGCTGCAAGCTGTGGAAGATGATAATCTCGTCGATCCGGTTCAAAAACTCCGGCCGAAAGCTGTTTCGCATCGCTTCCATCACCCGCGATCGCATTTCCTCATACAGTTCCTCATTTCCGGCCAGATCCAGGATGTATTGAGAGCCGATGTTGCTGGTCATGATAATGATGGTGTTCTTGAAATCCACCACATGACCCTGGGAATCGGTGAGGCGTCCGTCATCGAGGATTTGCAGCATCACGTTAAACACGTCCGGGTGAGCTTTCTCGATTTCGTCAAAGAGAATCACCGCATAGGGACGGCGGCGAATGGCTTCCGTCAACTGACCCCCTTCCTCGTAGCCCACGTAGCCCGGAGGCGCTCCCATAAGGCGCGAAACCGTATGTTTTTCCATATATTCGGACATATCAATCCGAACCATCGCCTCTTCCGTATCAAAGAGCGCTGCTGCCAGGGCTTTCGCCAATTCAGTCTTTCCTACCCCCGTCGGCCCCAGGAAAATAAAGGAGGCCGTAGGTCGGTTCGGGTCAGCCAATCCCGCCCGCGATCGCTGAATGGCATCGGCGACAGCGGTGACAGCTTCTTCCTGACCGATGACCCGCTCGTGGAGTTGGTCTTCCAAGTGCAGAAGTTTTTCTTTTTCTGATTCTACCAGCTTTAGCAGGGGAATTCCCGTCCATTTGGCGATAATTTCGGCGATGTCGGCTTCAATCACCTCTTCTCGCAGCAGGGAATGACCGCCCGTCTGTCGCTCTGCCAGTTGGCTCTCAATGTGCTTGATTTGACGCTGTAAATCCGTCAATTTGCCGTAACGCAGCTCGGCAGCTCGGTTGAGGTCATAATCCCGCTCGGCCTGCTGGATTTCCAGATTGGTCTGGTCAACCTGCTCTTTGAGAGATTGGATCTGGTCGATAATTTCCTTTTCGGCTTGCCATTGGGCATTGAGATAGGATTGTTCCTCCTTCAGATCGGCTAGCTCCTTCTCCAACCGGCCCAAGCGCTCCCGGGAAGCCGGGTCGTCTTCCTTGTGCAGGGACAGGCGCTCCATTTCGAGCTGCAAGACCTTGCGATCGATTTCGTCCAATTCCTCCGGTTTGGAGGTGATTTCTATCTTCAGCTTGGCTGCGGCTTCGTCTACCAGGTCGATGGCCTTATCCGGCAAGAAACGGTCGGAAATATAGCGACTAGAGAGCATGGCAGCGGCTACCAGGGCAGAATCAGAGATTTTAACCCCGTGGTGTACCTCGTAGCGCTCCTTCAGCCCCCGCAGGATGGAAATCGTGTCCTCGATGCTTGGCTCGCCCACATAAACTTCCTGGAAACGCCGTTCCAGCGCCGCATCTTTTTCGATGTATTTGCGGTACTCATCCAGGGTCGTTGCCCCAATACAGCGCAGTTCCCCCCGCGCCAGCATGGGCTTGAGCAAGTTACCGGCATCCATGGCGCCCTGTACCGCCCCCGCGCCAACAACGGTGTGAATTTCGTCAATAAACATGACAATTTGACCCTGGGAATCGGTGACTTCCTTGAGTACTGCTTTCAGTCGCTCTTCAAACTCACCGCGATACTTGGCTCCCGCAATCAGCGCCCCATGTCCAGGGCCATCAGTTTGCGATCGCGCAGGGATTCCGGCACGTCTCGGTTGATAATGCGCTGGGCCAGTCCTTCGGCGATCGCAGTTTTACCCACCCCGGTTCACCGATGAGGACGGGGTTATTTTTGGTGCGGCGGGAGAGAATTTGGATGGTGCGGCGAATTTCATCATCCCGACCAATGACCGGATCGAGCTTGCCTTCCCGGGCCAGCTGGGTTAGATCCCGCGCATATTTTTCAAGGGCGGCGTATTTTCCTTCTGGATTCTGGTCTGTCACCTTTTGGCTCCCGCGAATTTGATTAATTGTTTCCTGAAGCTGGCTTTCCCCTAGGCCAAATTCCTGGTACAGCCCCCGACCAAAGCGCTCATCCTGGGCATAGGCTAGCACCAGATGCTCAATAGAAATATAGTCATCACCCAAGCTTTGACGAAACTGCTCCCCTCGGTCAAGCAGCCGATCCAGACTGCGGCCCAGGTAAACCGCCTCACTGACCGTACTAACCGTCGGCTGACGGCGCAAAAACTCCTCCGTGCGATCGCGAAGGCGCTGGACGCTCAGATTCAGCTTGCTAAAAATACTGGAAGCCAATCCCTCCTGCTCCAGCAAGGATTTAAATAAGTGTTCGCTCTCAATTTGCTGATGCTTGTGTTGCTTAGCAATATCCGGGGTGCGGACAATGGCCTCCCAAGCTTTTTCCGTAAATTTTTGAGGATTTGTTGGCTGCATATCCACTCTCACTTTCAGGGTGAGCAAAAACAAACTAACGATCTGTGGCGCTGCTTTTGCCTTAATTGCTGCTATTGTAATCGGGGAACTTTTCAAGTTTCGGTTGGATCGCCCTACCTTAAGAGGGTTGGTTTCCTCAAGGGGAAACGGTCACTTTGCTGATGGGTCTTGGGCGGGAAGCAGCCGCGACTGGCTCCAGTCCTGGTCTTAAACAACCGATAAGCCAGTCAAGACAGCGGCCATTCACCCTTGATAAAATCAAAAAAATCGGAACTTGTTTTAGCTCGCCAAGGGCTACGGAAAATTTAATCAAAAATTCGTCATTGTTTAGGCATGTAAACTTTAGTCAGCTAGGCTAAACTTTGTCAGCTAGATGTAAATTTCAGGGAGCGGCATCCAACCTTGTACAGCATAATACGATAAGAGCGTCCTAATTGAAGTTGTTCGCCTATTTTTGTTTATTTTACCGAAATCGGTTTTCCTCCTAACTTATAATCACGAGGATTTGAGTATGAGTGCGCTATGTCAAACTGAGTCTCCGAAACTGGGTGAGATCTTAGTTCGCAGAAAACTACTAACCCCTTCTGAGGTTGCACAGATGGTGAACAAGCAACAACAGCTCCAGAAGCGCTTGGGAGAGTTGCTGATTGAAAACCACCTGATTTCGCCCATGATTAGAGAGGACGTTGCAGGAGCAGTTTTGGCGTCGCAATGGTTACTGGGTTATTGGCTAGGTTTTATCCCTTACTACTAAAAGCACCGCTCTGATTTAAGACAGATTAGCTGAATGCCTTCGGGGACAGCTGGCGAAATCCCCTGATTGTTTCCGCTTAATCCCTGCCGCTGGCCCGTTTCCTCGGAATTAGATTGTTAAAATAATTTGGCTTCCCAGAATTCAGATCTTTAACAGGCGAGCCAGGACATGGAGCTATGACCAGCAAGCGCGTGGGGATAATTGGCGGCGGACAGTTGGCCTGGATGTTGGCGATCGCGGGCCGTTCCCTGAAGGTGGAAGTCATCGTCCAGACAGACAACCCGGACGATCCCGCTGTCAGCGCTGCCAGCCAGGTCGTTTGGGGAAATACTAACGATCTCGCTGCCATGAACCAACTGGCTGCCTTGACCGACATCATTACCTTTGAAAACGAGTTTATCGACCTGAGGGCCCTGGCCCCGCTGGCAGAAGCAGGGGTTTGTTTTCGTCCTAGTTTGCCGAGCTTAGCGCCCTTCCTGGATAAATGGGAGCAGCGCCGCTACCTCAAGGACATTGGCCTGCCCATGCCTTCTTTTTTTCCGGGTACAGCCATTTCCGAGGCGATCGCCAATCTGGGCTGGCCTCTGGTAATTAAGGTGCGCCGCCACGGTTACGACGGACAGGGAACGTTTATCGTTCACAATCGGGAGGAACTCAGGGATATTGAGGCCCGATTTGACCCAGAAGCCTTAATGGTGGAAAAATTCATCTCTTTTGAGCGAGAATTGGCCCTGATCGCCGCCCGCAGCCTGGAGGGAGACCTGGCGGTTTATCCGGTTGTGGAAACCCAACAGGAAGCCCAGGTGTGCCGTCGCGTCCTGGTTCCCGCCTCAGTCAGCAATGCAGTACAGGGGCAAGCTGAGGCCATCGCTCGTCAATTGCTGTCCCAGTTGGGGCTGGTGGGGGTGGTCGGCATTGAATTGTTTCTCACCCAGGAGGGGCAGGTGCTAATCAACGAAATTGCCCCCGAACCCATAATTCTGGTCACTATACCCTGGATGCCTGTTCTATTTCCCAGTTTGAAATGCAACTGCGCTGCGTAACGGGTTTGGCGATCGCCCCGCCAGTGCTGACCTGTGCCGCCGCCGTCATGGTTAACCTGCTGGGTTATGAGGTCGCTAACAGCGATTACCGGGAAAAGCGGCAGCAGTTGGCGAATATTCCGGGAGCCTCGCTCTATTGGTACGGCAAGAAAACCGCCCGTCCCGGACGCAAGCTGGGTCATGTTACCGTTGCTCTGGGGGCTAGCGATCCATCCCTAGGGCCGGCGATCGCCCGGCAAATCGAGCAAATTTGGTACGGCTAATCCGGTAGTTGCCACTCTCCTAAAAGCGATTAAGATGGAAAAAGATTAGTTCGCTGCTGCGTTGGTGACTGCCAATAAAGTTTGTTGATCTATGCCTATTGACAATGGGAACTAGCACCATCGTGGCAGTAGACCGGGCTTGTACCCGGAAACTTCAAGCGAATCGCGCCAGTACCCTCCTGGATTTTCCAGGTCATAAACTGAGGTAAAACGCCTGGCGGCGGGCTAATTCTTTGGGTAACCCCTCTTCGCTCTGACGAGGGGAATTTTTATTAGAACATATAAAGCTAGTTCTTTTGG
>JAAUTE010000147.1 GCA_012031815.1 Chloroflexaceae bacterium | reverse complement strand
GTGGCTGTTTCGTTCGGCGAAGCTTTTGGCCAGCGGCGCTCTCTGGCGAGACCGGGAATTTGCGATTTTTGACGAGGGAGGGGGGGTTTGTCAATGGCAAGCGCTATCCCCAAATCCATCGGTTGCGATCGCGGTTTGACGGGGACTGCCAGCAGGTAACCCTAGGGATTCAGGGGGAAGCGACAGAATTCTCCTTTGATTTAAGCAATCCTCAAGATTTAGAAGCCTGGTTGAGTGAATTTTTCGGCTTTGCTGTGACCATTGGGCAAAATTCGGTTCTGGGATTTCCAGACGATACCGAGGCTTCCGGGCCAACCCTCATCAGTACTGCCACCCTCGCGACGGTTGCAAGCTGGTTTCCAGGGATTAGCGTTGCCCAGATGCGATCGCGATTGCGAACCAACCTGGAAATTGATGGCGTTCCCGCGTTTTGGGAAGATCGGCTGTTTGGAGCGCCAGGAGACATGATTCCTTTTCAAATTGGCGCGGTGGAATTGTTGGGGGTGAATCCCTGCCAGCGCTGCGTTGTTCCTACCCGAAACAGCGAAACCGGAGAAATAACCCCCCAGTTTCAAAAAATCTTGACGCGCCTGCGGCAGGAAACCCTACCGCTTTGGGTCAATCGCTCCCGGTTTAACCATTTTACCGCTTAAGCGTCAATACTAAAGTTTCCGCTGCCCAAGCGGGCCAGGAACTGCGTTTGGGCGATACCGTAAAACTGTCGCTGACAGAGGGCGATCGCTAACCGACAATATTACCTAAACTTAGCGTTGAGGGGGTTGATTGTTGAGAATTTGGGGATTATCCACGGGACGCAAGCGGGTCATCTTGAGCTTGAACTGGCCGCCCCCCCGTTTCGCCAAAGGCCCGCACTCGGACGATGTAGTTGCCGGATTCACTGATGCGGGCAAACAAGAGCGAATTGGTGCTACCGTCGGGGCCGTCATCGTTTTCAGCGACGGTGGAGCCATCGTCTGCTAGCAAGAGCAGGATGGTGTCAAAGTCTTCTGAGATTAAATCTATGGCGACTTGATCGCCAGACTCTAGATAAACAGCGTAATCGCGAGCAAACCCCCCGTCTCCTGTGGGAATGTCCTTTTCTGAAAGGCGATCGGCCACTTCCCGGTTGCTAGTCAGAGGAATGGGGCTATATAAACTAGATTGGGCGGCAACAGGGGCAACTTCCGCTGTACCAGCCCCAAAGATCGTCAATACCAGCAGAGACAGGCACCAGCGCCAGGCAGACAGTCCGGCCATAGAAGGGGTAAAACTTGATAACCTTGACCATTATAGACAGTTCCCCGGCGATCGCCGCTGCCAAAAACCGCAGCTACCGGGAGTTGACTGGCTGGGGAGCTGGGCGGCAGTTTACACCGAAGACGGGGTGGCTCGATTGGGCGCGAGGATTGCGGCGGTTTCCCTCGGTTTGGCGGAGGTGCTAATAGCCTGCATCAGGAAGTAATTGAGGATAGTTCGCACGGCAATAATGGCAGCAAGGCGGGCAATGTCGTCCCAACGGCTGGAAATGGTGGTTTTGAGGATGCTTGCCCCAACCAAAAAACTCAGCCCCAGGGAAAGGAGTAGCCCATAGCCAGGCGGCTCTTCTGGAATGCTTCTGGGGTCTGGGGTTTGAGCAGCAGGTCGCGAAAAAAAATGACTAGCGCCCGCAATACTCCCACAGAAATCACCAGCAAGGCTAGCAATTGGCAGACACTAATTAAAATCTTGGTTAAAACGACGACAACCGCCGCGATATCAACGCTAAAAGCCGACAAAAACATGGGTTGGGCGATCGCAACAGCAGTGATTCACGGGCAGCCAGCTCCAAAAGCCGGCTAAGTTCATCATAATCCCAAAAAACACCTTAAAACCCTAGCTTTCTAGGCTTGCTGCCACAGGTCTTTAATTTTGCCGGGAAGATAGCCAGCAATTTCGGCCACCCGTTCCGGAGACAATTCGGCTTTTGTGGCGCTAAAAACGGCTTTACAGCTTTCTCTGGGCTAATATTGCCCTGGAGTCCCCCTTCCTGACGAATTCTAAAGAGAAAGGTCTCGTCGTCAAACTGGAGGGGCGGGCGAATCCGGCTGAGAAAGGCAACCAGGGGATTGGTATCCTGCCAAAGTTGGGAAATTTGATTCTGCAAGGTTGCGGCGTCCGTTGGCACCGCAGATTGCAATTCCCCTTTAACGCGATCGGCGGCCTCGGTTGTCATCAAGTCGCGCATGGTACGAAAGACGATTTCAGCGACATCCCTAGCATCATAAATGTCCTCTAACTCGGCTTTTTTGCGAATTTCTTCGAGGAAGGGGCGGTTTTGGGGGCTGATGGCTTCGGACTGACCGGCGGTTGGGTTGATGGGTTGAGTTTCGCTCATTTTACGTTGCGTTTTAAAAATGCGATCGCAAGCTAGTTTACCCTGTTTTGGGATAGGCACAGACCCAAAAACTTTCCAGCCTTTGGCTTAATCCCAAGGGTAGATTTACGACTATAGTTCCGAAGGCGTGTCAGGTGCAATTTCAATGCCATTGCCTTCCTTAAGGCGCTGTTGTGGGGTAACAAGATCGCCAAGTTCATTAATATCAATGCCCATGTGCTGGCAAGCTGCTTGTAGGCCAGCAAAAAACTCCTCACTGTTCTGGCCATAACCGCAATTTTCCGTCGCCGTGGTTAATCCTAGTTTGGCGTTGGCTTTAGCGCAATCTACTAATTCTAGTCCCGTTAGCTTTTCCTGGGCCGGCATATTTTTTGTCTCCTGGTTTTTTGAAACTTTATGCAGTTAATTTGTAAAAATATCCTGCCAATTTTTCGCTTCTCCAGCCTCTTTCTCTAGGGGAATTCTGACGCTAGTTTGGATTGAGTTCTTACAATTTTGGACAAAGCTGTTAAATTTAGAGCGAAAGACCTAAATCAAGTTAGCGCCATGACGCCAAAAGAATTGATGCAGGCGGCGATCGCCGCCGCGAAACAGGGAGATATGCCCTTTGGAGCGGTTTTGGTGAAAGGCGATCGCATTGTCGCCACCGGATATAACACGACTCAAACTGACAGTGACCCCACAGCCCACGCAGAAATCAACGCCCTCAGAAACTTCACAAAAGCCAGCAAAACCTATTCTTTATCGGTTTTAAAAGGCTACACGTTGTACGCAACCTGCGAACCCTGCCCGATGTGCGCGGCAGCCTGTGTTTGGACAGGGGTGTCTGAAATTGTTTTTGGTGCATCGATACAAGACTTGATGGCGATCGGCATCTCCCAAATCGATTTACCCTGTGCAACAGTTGTTGCCCAAGGATTTCAAATGATTAAAGTAAGCTCTGGCCTGTTAGCCGCCGATTGTCTGGCCTTGTTTCAAAAAAACGCGCCCTAAATTTCCGTGATGCCTTACTCGCGAACGGCCTTGCATCCTCAAACAAAAACAGCAATTCTAACAAAACAATGAGTCAACTATGAAACAATAATGACGATATTGCGGTTGAGCTTAGGGTAAAATTGCAATAAACGCACAATGCTCCCTGCCTTTACCGCTGGATTATTACTGATTACCGTTTCCGAACTGGGTGATAAGACCTTCTTTATCGCCATGATTCTTGCCCTGAAACATTCGCGGCGGTTGGTACTGGCAGGGGTTATTGCGGCTTTGGCTTTGATGACGGTTCTGTCCGTCTTTGTGGGTCAGCTCGTCCGGGTTTTCCCCTCCATCTACCTTTATTACGCTAAAATAGTACTTTTTCTGCTGTTTGGGCTGCACCTGCTCTATTGCGCTGGGAAATTAAGCGATCGCCCAAGCAAGGAGGAAGAGAAGGAAGCCGCCGCCACCGTCGCCCAAGCAGAGGCCAAACTCTCCAAAAACGTCGCAATCTTGCTGTTTTCCTCGAAGCCTTTACCTTGACGTTCTTGGCTGAATGGGGTGATCGCACCCAGTTTGCCACCATTGCCCTGGCAGCGGCCTACGGGCCCGTGGGCGTCACCCTGGGGGCAATTCTCGGCCATAGCCTCTGTGCCGCGATCGCCGTCTATGGGAGTTGTGCCCTGACTGACCATTGCTCAGAACGATTGCTCGCGGCCATCGGCGGCAGTCTGTTTTGTTGTTTGGGGCGATCGCTGGATGCAGGGCCCGGCAGCCGCTTTATTGCCTTAAATAGACGATTTTAGACGATTTTGGCGGTGTTATTGGCAGAGAACCCCAGGCTTTAGGAGGTGAAGAGGGGAAAGATGCTTGCAAGCCTTGAGCGCCGACGAGTAATATTGTCAATAGATTAAGATTCTTGCGAGTATATTTTCCTATGCCTCCCTACAATGCTGCTGCGCTTAAAGCCGAACTCAACGCCAGGGGATGGCGTCTAACACCGCAACGGGAGAAAATTCTGCACGTTTTTCAAAATCTGCCCAGGGGCGACCATCTCAGTGCCGAAGAACTGTTTAATTTGCTAGAAAAGCGAGACGAGGCTATCAGCCTTTCCACCATTTATCGCAGTGTCAAGCTGATGGCACGCATGGGCATCCTGCGGGAATTGGAACTGGCCGAAGGACACAAGCACTACGAATTAAATCAGCCCTATCCCCACCATCACCATCACATCGTTTGTATTCAGTGCAATAAAACCATTGTAATTAAAATGATTCGATTTTAAAGCACAGTCTAAAACAGTGTGAAAAAGAAGGATTTCAACTCATTGATTGCCAACTTACGGTGATGATCATTTGTCCAGAAGCCTTACGCATGGGCTGGCCCTCGGCACTGCCCAGTAATTGGTCTTGCTCTCGCTCCATTTCCGAACATCGCACTTACGCCGATCTCGATCTCGACGAGTAGTTCTGCCTCAATGGGGGGGGAGTCGTGGTTTCCCTCAGGGATTAATCCGAGGAAAACCATGACCCAATTTGGGGCGATCCGAATCGGTTTAAATGAACGTCAGAGGCTCTAGCTATTGACCGAGCTTGTCGCGATGGTGGGGCGCGTCGAAGTCAACAACCGGGCCTTTGGGAACAATGCCAGTGGGATTAATGTGCGGATGGCTGCGGTAATAATGCCCTTTAATATGCTGTAAATTGCAGGTTTCCCGCACCTCCGGCATCTGATAAAGTTCTTTGAGATAGCCCCACAGGTGGGGATAATCCCAAATATGGCGCAAATTACACTTAAAATGCCCGTAGTAGACCACATCAAACCGCAGCAGGGTCGTAAACAGACAAATATCCGCCTCGGTGAAGCGATCGCCACAGAGATAGCGCTGCCGGCCTAAAACTTTTTCCCAAGAGTCGAGCTGGGCAAACAATTCCGTCACAGCCTCCTCGTAAGCTTCCTGGCTGGTGGCAAAGCCAGCTCGATAGACGCCGTTATTGAGCGGTTGATAGAGGGTGTCAATGGTTTCATCGATTTTTTGGCTCAAGTCCCCTGGATAGTAGCTGGTGGGGTTGGTGGCGATCGCTGGGAATTCCAGGTCAAACATGCGAATAATTTCGCGGGACTCGTTGTTGACGATGGTATTTTGCTGTTTATCCCAAAGAATCGGCACCGTGACCCGCCCGGTATATTGGGAGTCGGCTTTAGCGTAAATTTCCCGCAGATAGGTCGCCTGATTGACGCGATCGGGAATGGCCCCCGCAGACTCCGAGAAATACCAGCCGCCATCACCCATGTAGGGATCGACCACCGAAAGGCTGATGGCGTCGGTCAGTCCCTTAAGCTGGCGCATAATCAAGGTTCGATGGGCCCAGGGGCAGGCATAGGACACATACAGGTGATAGCGCCCCGCTTCCGGCTGAAACGGGGTCGAGCCATCGGCTTTGACCCATTGGCGAAAGGTGGTTGGGTTGCGCAGAAAACGACCTTTTTCATCCTGCTTGTACTTTTCCGTCGTCCACTGACCCTCAATCATCATTCCAGTTGCCATCTGCTTAACTCCCGCTGGCTATCAGCATTTAACGTGGGCTTGCAAAATCGATCCTACAAGGTGTCTGTTTGGCAAACTTCGCCCAAGGGGATCGCCCAACGAGAGTTCTGGAAATAGCACCCGCTAAATTTCCGCCACAGCCCGTTCAACTAAACGGCGGGCCAGGGTTTGAATTCCGGTATGACGATAATATTTGACGGAAATATCCAAAAAAGCTCCCAGATAATCAACGCGATCGCGAGACACTTCGATAAAGTTAGTCAGCTTGTTGAGGATATCGCCTTGGGTGAGGTGCTTACTCGCGACGAAATTTTCCATCCAGCCTTTGGTGTTGGCAAAACTTTCCGAGATAAACCCAAGCTGCCCTGCGGCATTGCCCCCAGGAATGAGCTGGCGGATGCCCTTAAAAGTCTGGTTTTTCTCCAGTTCTGAAGGAGTAAGCTGCTGGAGTCTCTCTAAAGCTTTAGCCGCAAAATCCGGGCCGAGGGGAACTAAACCGTCAAAACAGACCAGGGCAGCCATCCGCATTAAGGATTCGCCGCCATAGTCCGCCAGAGCTGCCAGAAAGTCCCCCATACTGTCCCCGGGAATACCGTTGATTTGACAGAAGGCCACCAGCTCCGCCACCAATTTGACGCTGAGGTCGATAGCCTGGGCCTTTTCCGGCTTTGGGGTTAAATTTTTGAGAAAACCCAGAAAAGTGTCCTGTCCGATGCGATTCGCCAACGCCGCCGTGCCCAAGGCGCCAGAGGCACTGTCCACCGTTTCGTAGAGCCACAGCGCCCGCTGATAGCCCTGGGACTTGTCGTTGAAGAGGGTAACGGCCCGCTCGCCAATTTGCTGAATCAGGGCCTCGTCAGTTTCGTGGGTGACAGCGCGAATGGTGTTGTCAAAGCCGACTACGTTGTCCCACTGACCAGGAATCACAACATCCAGGGTACGCAGCGCCCTTACCGTCAGTCCGCCCGTCGGCAGCTCGTCTACCAGTTCATAAATCGGTTTGCTCACGGCTTAACTCCTAAAATTTAAGATTTTTGCGACCGGGGGTTAGGTCGCGGGGACAGGTTGTAAGGGTCGTGAAGGCGCAGGCTCCTTCAGCTTGGAAACGGGCCGTTGGGGCAGGCGAGCCAATCCTGAGAGATTGAACTTTTCTAGCCAAGCAGCGCGATCTGCTGCCGTAAACTCAGGATCACGGGATAAAACTTTCACTTGATAGCGATCGCTCACCAGGAGGGCGGTAGCAGTGCTGCCCTGTTCAAAGGCGGGATAGCCAGCAATTTTCAGAGAACTGTTTTGAAATTTAGCAGCGGCGGCCGGCAAGCTCGCGGTATCGCTCACGGAGAGCATGGCCAGGGTTTTGCCGTCTCGATTCAGTTTGTACTCAGCAAAGCCTGCTTTTTCTTGGGCTGGGACAACTTGATAGCCATTGCTGGATTTGGGGAAAAATTTGTTAAAACTAGCGCCAGGTTCGGCTTCTTTGGCAACGGCGGCCGGTGCGCCTCGCTGGGTGGTTTCCTGCTGGATGGATTCGTAGCGAGACGGGGGATTGCTCGTACAAGCGGTCACCAAGAACAAAAGACTGGTCAAAACAGCAAGCAGCTTGTGGTAGCGCATTGTAGCCATTGTCGTCCTCCTGGAGAAAGTAACCATCTCGCTGTTTACTCTACCTTAAAATTGCGGCAGGCTCACCTGTCGTAAGGTTTCGAGATCCAACGCTCCTAGCCGTTCCCAGGCGCGATCGCAATAAAGAAATTCTCCTGAACTAGCTCCTGCCCCAGAACAGAGAAAATTGAGAGTAGCTGGGCTGAAATACTCTTTTAAGCGCTTCACGCTCTCTAACTGGCGATACCAATGAAAGGTTTTCGCCGTTCGCACTGGCCGGGGATCGCCCTGGCGATCGAGGAGCAGGTGGCGGCCGCTAAAGAGAACGCCCTTGTGTCCGGGCCAGTAAAGACAAGCAGAACCGGGAGAATGACCGGGTGTCCACAAAAGCCGATAAGTATCGCCTAAAATCAGTTCTCGCTCGAAGCTAGTTGCTTGAAGTTCTGGTAGTAAATATGCCTCTTGTTCTTGAATTATCACCTGGCAATTGAGCGCCTGTTGAATAGCGCCGATGGATTTAGAGAGGGCCCCTCGATGGGTCACAAATAGCCAGCGCACGCCTTGGGATTGGAGAAATTCTTGAATCGCCGGGTTCCAGGGCGGGCAATCGATCAGAATATTGCCAGCATTTTCTACAATGAAGTAAGCGATCGCTCCCAGGGTGTCCCGATTAGGGGCAAAGGCAACAACCTCCGACCACAAAGAGCGGAGCTTAAGACCCTCCAGGGTAGGTTCTAGGGGGTTTACATTAGATTGCATAAAACTAACCCATACAATTAAATAGTGGCTCGGCGGAAACGGACGTGCAACTGTTTTGCTGCCACTCACCGCTGGGGATTTAACGGCTCAGATGCTGTGGTCACCGCTCTCACTCTAACAATTTTAGAAATGCTACGCTGGTTGCTCCTTGATTTACTAGGTTTGTTGATTTACAGTTTGGTGAAGCGCCGCGATCGCGCCATTGCTCCTGGCGAGCCAGAAGGGACGGTAACCCCTGTCCAAGAACCGATTGCCGCTAGAGAAACCGCGTCGATTCGTCCCATTACGGGCAGCGAGGAAAAAACGCTGCGGGATTGCTTTCCCTGGGGCGTTTATTATCTGCAACACATTGATTATCGACCTCAAGCGATTCTTTGTCGGGGGAAGCTCCGGGCCGTACCAGAGGAAGCTTACCAGACCATCGCTAGTAATATTCGGCAAGCCTTTGGCGATCGCTTTTTAGTGGTGTTTCAGGAGAGTTTGCGGGGCCAACCTTTCTTTGCCTTGGTTCCCAATGCCCAAGCTGCCCAAAAACTAGAGGAGGGGGAAACCCTACAGCGGCCGGGTCTGGCGGCGGGGTTGATGCTGCTCACCTTGTTGACGACGACGGTGGTGGGGGCAGCGATGAGCGGACAGCTTGTGGATGAGGCGGGCCAGTCCGTAACTGAGTTCAATGCTTTTATCGAGGCGCTTCAGTCTGAACCGCTCCTGCTGCTGGCGGGCCTGCCCTACAGTCTGGGATTAATGGCAATTCTCGGCTTTCACGAATTCAGTCATTACCTAACGGCAGTTTATTACAAAATTCGCGCAACTCTGCCTTATTTTATCCCTTTTCCGATTTTTCTGGGTACTTTTGGAGCCTTCGTCCAGATGCGATCGCCAATTCCCAACCGCAAGGCGCTGTTTGATGTGTCTATTGCTGGGCCCTTGGGAGGACTGGTGGTGACGGTGCCGCTGTTGTTGTGGGGGCTATCCCGCTCCGAAGTGGTTCCCCTGGCCAAAGATCAGAGTTTGCTGGATGTGGATGCTCTTAATCCCCGATTTTCCCTGTTGCTGGCTGTATTGAGCAAACTGGCCCTGGGCAGCCAACTGGAGCCAAATTCTGCTTTAGATCTCGATCTTTTGGCGGTGGCTGGCTACATCGGCCTGATCGTGACGGCCCTCAACCTCATGCCCGTAGGGTCCCTTGATGGCGGTCATATCGTCCATGCCATCTATGGGCAGCGCACGGCGGTTGTGGTCGGCCATATCACGCGCTTATTAATGTTTCTGCTGGCGATCGCGCGGCCAGAACTGTTGCCCTGGGCGATTTTTCTGCTGCTGATGCCCCTGAGTGACCAACCAGCGCTCAATGATGTCAGCGAACTGGACGACCGGCGAGATTGGCTGGGATTGCTGTCTTTGGTGCTGCTCGTGGCGATTTTGCTGCCTGCGGTGCAACAGCCAGAGAGCGGCCCGACGCAGCACTTGTAAGAACAATCTCAAGCAGCTGGGTCTGGCGATGCACAATTATCACGACGTGCACAACGCGTTTACGCCGGCCTGGGGATTGTGTGGTAATCCTCGTGGCGCCGGAGCGAATTGTCCGAGCTACGCGATGCGACTTCTGCCGTATC
>JAAUTE010000012.1 GCA_012031815.1 Chloroflexaceae bacterium | reverse complement strand
TCTCGCGATCGCCGAAGGAGCTGTCCACGGGTTGCCCCAGAGCGCGTCCACTTCCACGAAGTCGGGGCCACCGATGCCATCGTCGATATCGTCGGCACCTGTCTCGGCCTCGATTGGCTCAACATCGATCGCCTCTACTGCTCCCCCCTGCCCACCGGCGGCGGCACCGTTAAAGCTGCCCACGGTTCCATGCCCGTCCCCGTCCCTGCCGTCCTCAAACTCTGGGAACTGCGCTCCGTCCCCACTTACAGTAACCACATCGAGCGGGAACTAGTCACCCCCACCCGGCTGTGCGATCGCCACCACCCTGGCCGCAGACTTCGGCCCGCCCCCGCCTATGACCCTAGAGCGCATTGGCATGGGAGCCGGAACCGCCGAACTGCCCCTGCCCAATATCCTTCGCCTCTGGCTGGGAACCGCCACCCCCCACCCGCCCCGGCAAGAGACCGTCAGCGTCCTGCAAACCCAGATCGACGACAGCTCCCCCCAGGCGATCGCCTACACCCTAGAGCAACTCTTCGCCGCCGGGGCCTTAGACGCCTTCACCCAGCCCGTCACCATGAAAAAATCCCGCTTGGGAACCCTCCTGACTGTCATCTGTCCCCCCGAAACCGCCGCCGCCTGCGAAACCGTAATCTTCCGCGAAACCACCACCCTCGGCATCCGCCACTGGCAGCAACAGCGCACCATCCTCGCCCGCGACAGCCACACCGTCACCACCCCCTACGGCGAAGTTCGCATCAAAATCGCCAGCACCTCCGACCCCCAAAATCCCACCTTGCTCAACGCCCATCCCGAATACGAAGACTGCGCCCGCCTCGCCCGCGCCACCCAAACCCCCTGGAAAGAAATCCACCAAGCCGCCCTCATGGCCTGGCGGAACCGCCAAACTCCAGCCCCCCATCAAAATTAGTGGAAGAGGAAATCTAGGGCGTAGTTGCGGAGTTCGTAGTAGCGGGGGTCTTCGGCAATACGGGCGCAGTTGCGGGTTAGAACGGGGATATTGCCCATAATTTACCCGATCGCAATTTGTTGTGTGCCAACAAACTCTGCCTCAAATGTTATTTCTTCATCTTCCAAGAGCATTTCTATAACTTCGCGCAAATTCTCTTGCAGTTCATCTAGGGTTTCGCCTTGCGAGTGTGCTCCAGGAAATCTAGGAACATAACCGACATAAAGCTTCGTATGTAGATCTCTTTCGACGATCGCAGTCAAAGTTTTCATAGAATTTTGCTAAATTCAAGTTAATTATACCATGACTCACAATGATCAAAATTGGCGATCGCTTCTTGACCAAGGGTTGCCAAATCGACAAAACAATACAAATAAACTTAGCCGACTGACTGACTTAACTTTTCAAAAAATTGATGCACATCTTCATGAATTTCGCTGGCATCCATGCCGGCCGCAACTATTTCACGAGTCAGCTCTAATACAGTAATTGATTGGATGGGAAGCTGATAAGATTTAAGCTGCTGAAAAAGAGAATTTTTGTTTTCAAATAAGAGCTTCTTTCCATTCACAAGCTGAAAAATATTTGCCCTGACGTTTCGCCAAGATTGATCGGGTGGAAGCGTGAGATTCTCGCCAATAAAAAACTTTTCAATTAACTCTCTAATTGGAGCCGAAAAAGGTTCATCGGTACTGACATTGATCTTTTGTAAGGCTGCCCTTATCCAGGCATCTGGAACGAGTAAATAATTTTCAATATTTTTACGCCTCCATTCATAAAGCACGGGATTATTGGGTTCAGGATGAAATGTGGCGTCATCATCATAGTCGAATAAGACAAGCCGCTTAGTAGAAGGAATGATTTGCTTTACCCCTTCAAAATGCCTGTCACTATCGCTTTTCATTTTTTCCTTTGAGCCACCCCGCATCACGCGAAAACAAACCTGGCTTAGTCTATCCTGCATTTTCAAAGGAGTAGACCACCCTCGCAAAAGACGTTCATCGGTTTCTCCTTCAACATAGACAAGTACGGGCATAGAAAGTTCTGAAAGCTGAGTAATTTCCAAATTGGAAACATCAGCCATTGCCGTCAGAATCGCTGGGGTTGCTTCCACTCGTTTGGGCTTTTTATCCAATAACGAGATAATTTGACGAGCATCAACTCCCTTAATAAATTCTTCCGCATGGGTCGCAATCAGAAACTGAATGTTCTTCTGAAGTGCTTTTTGATTTTTGAAGTAGTCTAGAATCTCTCGCTGTAAATTAACGTGAAGATGGGCATCTGGTTCGTCGAGTAAAATCGTAGTTGGCCTATAGCCATAGAAAAAAGCCAAGAGTGTTAATACCTGATGAAAACCACTCCCTCCAGCAATAATGTCATAGAATTTGCCTGCTTGCTTATATTCACAAATTATCTGTGTATCTACTCCTCTCTCATACTGAGGAGCTTTTAATTCAACACTAAACCACTTTTCAATAACTCTCGAAATTTTCAGACCAATCTTCTGGATTTTCTTCCCAAACACGGAGCATAAGATTTCGTAGAACGCTTCCTGGCTGTGCTTTACCTATCTGCTTGCGTAAAGGCCCGTCATCTCGCCATTCTTCATTAGGCTCTAAACCCGAAAAAGGAGGTACATAAGCGATAACCGGCAGCAGTGATTTGAACTTATCCGGCTTTCCTTCCAGCTCACGAAAATGTTCCCATCCTTCAGACGGAATTGCGTAAATTGTTTGAGGAGAGCTGTAGCGTAATTTGACTTTAAAAGAACATTGCTTAGATGCAGAAGTATCTGCTATCCAGGCTACATCGATTTCTATGAGGATAAACTCTTGCTTTTTAGAGCCATTGATTTGAGGATAGCGGCGATCGGTTTTTTCCTTCCAAAGAAGGTTGAATTCTGGAACAGGAAGTGCGGTAAAGTTTGGGAGTACAACTTGTTTTCCTGTGGTGCCTCGCCGCTTGACTCGGCGGAACTCATCAATACAAAATTGCCAAATTGCTAAGGCTTGTAAGATAGTACTTTTGCCACTATTATTGTGTCCCACCAAAAGATCAAATTGAGCAAATTCGTAGGTTTGCTCTTCAATGCTCTTAAAGTTCCTCAACGTCAGTGTAGTTATCACTAGACAAGGTTAGTAGTCGCTCTATATGAAGACATTCTATCTTGATTATGATTGTTGGGCGGTTACATTTGCCCCGTCCCATATTCAGTCTTTGATAATGTTCTTGTATTGAGTCAGTATGTCGGCAAAGCGCGATCGCAACTCCAAAAAGCAACCCCAGAGGACTGACAAGCCCCTGGGAGTCAACTAACACTTCCGGACTAAACCCGCTTGCTTCAAGCCGCTAATCGTGGGCGTAACGGTGGAAGAGGAAATCCAGGGCGTAGTTGCGGAGTTCGTAGTAGCGGGGGTCTTCGGCAATACGGGCGCGGTTGCGGGGTCGCTTAAAGGGAACCTCCATAATCTCGCCAATAGAGGCCGCTGGGCCGTTGGTCATCATCACAATGCGATCGCTTAAAAACAGGGCTTCGTCGATGTCGTGGGTAATCATCAGCACCGTGACCTGATGGGCCTGCCAGATTTTGAGCAACTGCTCCTGCAACTCCTCTCTGGTAATGGCATCTAACGCCCCGAAGGGTTCGTCTAAAATCAAAATTTCCGGGTGGAGTGCCAGCGCCCGCGCAATACTGACCCGCTGCTTCATGCCGCCGGAAAGCTGTCCCGGTTTTTTGTCCGCCGCTTCCGCCAGTCCCACTAACTCCAGGTACTCCCTGACAATCTGTTGTTTCTGCGCCGCCGATTTATGGCCGTAGACCGAATCAACCCCTAAGTAAACATTTTCGTAAGCGCTTAGCCAGGGCAGCAGCGCATAATTTTGAAACACCACCATCCGCTCCGGGCCGGGTTGAACCACCGGCAAACTACGGACGCGCACCTCCCCCACCGTGGGTGTCAGAAACCCCGCCACCATATTTAAGAGCGTGGACTTGCCGCAGCCAGAATGGCCGATTAAACAAATAAACTCATTGTCATCGACCGTCAAATTTACCCCCTCCAGCACCGTGAAGGGGCCAGTGGGGGTGGGATAAACCTTAGAGACGCCATCAATGACTAAAAAGGGGGCTTCTGCGCTAGGAGCCAGGGAGTGAGCGGCCAGGGTGTTGCTGAAGGTTTGCATAAGTATCACAGGCGAGACGAAGGAACTATTCACGAGCGGGCGAAATCGAGGTCAATTTCTTTAACGCCCACAGGACGCTTAATACTCAAAGATTGCAGGTAGTCTAGGGGGCGATCGGGGTCAAAAACCGTCCCGTCAAACAAATAAATCGGAGCGCGGGCTTTTTCAATTTCCGGCAGTCCCAGGGCCGCGGCCGCTTCATAAAACAAATCCGTCCGCCAAATGCGCTCGATGAGCGCCACCCAGTTTTTCGGGAAGGGCACAATTCCCCAGCGGGCTAGCTCTGTTAGAATCCACAGCGCCTCGACGCGATCGGGACAGTTAGCTCCGTCTACCTGAAACTGATTGAAGCGGCTATGGAATTGGGGACTCTCTCCCATTCCGCGATCGTAGGCATCAATGAAGCCGGGGCGCAGGTAGGCGGGATCGACCCCAATGTATTGCTCCTGAGCCAGCAAGGCGACAATTTCTTCTCGGTTGCGCGGGTCGTCGCAGTAGCTGCACGCTTCCAACAGCGCTTTAACCAGCGCCAAGTGGGTTTGGGGATACTGATTGGCCCAGGCTTCCCGCACCGCCAAGACTTTCTCCGTGTGGCCGGGAAATAAATCTAGGTCAGTCGCCAAGGCAACCCCTAATCCTTCCTGGATCGCCCGACTATTCCAGGGTTCGCCCACGCAGTAGCCGTCGATGTTTCCCGCTTTCAGGTTGGCCACCATTTGCGGCGGCGGAATCATGGTTAAACTGACATCGCGATCGGGGTCGATGCCGCCACTGGCCAGCCAGTACCGCAGGGTCAGATTGTGCAGGGAACTGGGGTGAACCATGGCCAGGGTTGGCACTTTATCGGGAGTCCGGGTAATTCTGTCTTTGAACTCCGCGAGGGAGCAAACGCCTTCGTCGTAGAGCCGCTTGCTGAAGGTGATGGCATTACCGTTACGGGAGAGGGTCAGAGCGCTAAGGGTGGGTACGGGGGCCTGTTCTCCTAAGCCCAAACTCAGGGCCAGGGGCATTCCCGCCAATACCCCAGCAGCATCCAATCGGCCGGTGGCAATTCCTTGAAAAATAGCTTTCCAGCTTGGTTCGCGGCTCAGGGTGACCGCACTCAAACCATACTTGGCAAAGAAGCCTTTTTCTTGGGCGACGACCAAGGGCGCACAGTCGGTGAGCGGCACAAAGCCAATGTCCAGGTTGATTTTCTCTAACCCGCCTCTGGCAATGATCGCAGGAACCTCCAGGGGTTTGGCTTGCTTGGCTTTTTTCTGTTGGTTGAGGAAATAGATAATTTCGTTGCGTAGGGCGTAGTAGTTGGGGTGGTTCAACACTTCCAATCGCGATCGCGGCCGCTCGAAGGGAATGTCAAGAACCTGGCCAATGTGAGCACTGGGGCCATTGGTGAGCATGACGATGCGATCGCTGAGCAATAGGGCCTCATCTACATCGTGGGTGACCATAATGCAGGTAAGGTGATTTTCCTGGCAGATTTGCATCAGTTGTTCCTGCAAGCCGCCCCTGGTCAGCGCATCCAATGCCCCAAAGGGTTCGTCTAACAATAGTAGCTTGGGTCGAATGGCCAGGGCCCGCGCAATGCTCACCCGCTGTTTCATGCCCCCGGACAGTTCTCCAGGCCGCTTATGGGCCGCCTGCCGCAATCCCACCAGATCGATGTGCTGCTCGACAATGCCCCGACGCTCGCCTTTGGGCTGGTTACCAAAAACTTCATCCACAGCCAGGGCAATGTTTTCTCGCACCGTCAGCCAGGGCAGGAGGGAATAGTTCTGGAAGACCACCATGCGATCGGGGCCGGGTTCGCTCACTTGCCGGCCTTCCACAATGACGCCGCCGTGGGTGGGCCGGTCTAATCCGGCCACAATGTTGAGTAGGGTGGATTTGCCACAGCCGGAATGGCCAATTAAGCTAATAAACTCCCCTTGGGCAATTTTTAGTTCAATGTTTCTGAGAGCAACATAGCTGCCGCCATTGGGCAGGGGAAAAATGCGATCGACGTGGTCAATTTCCACAAATACAACCATCGGGTTTATCCTCCATCAATAGTGGCAAGGGGGGTCAACCCTTTAGGATTTTTGGTCTTCAGGAACCACCCGACTGGCAACAAACGCCACCAAGCGATCCAGCACGAATCCCACAATGCCCACATAAATCAGCGCCAAAATAATTTCGCTGGTTGCCGAACTGTTGTAGGCATCCCAGATAAAAAAGCCAATACCGACACCGCCGACCAGCATTTCTGCCGCCACGATCGCCAACCAGGACAGGCCGATACCAATGCGCAATCCGGTGAAAATGTAGGGAACCGCTGCCGGAAATAAAATTTTGAAAAAATACTTTTGCTTGGAGAGCCGCAGCACCTTGGCGACGTTGATGTAATCCTGGGGAACCTGCTGCATGCCAACGGTGGTATTGATAAGAATGGGCCAGATTGCCGTAATAAAAATCACGAAAATCGCCGAGGGATTGGACTGCTGGAAGGCCGCCAAGGCGATGGGCAACCAGGCCAGGGGGGGAACCGTTCGCAGGATTTGAAACATGGGATCGACTGCATCGTTGATCCAGGGATTCGTACCGATAATCGTTCCCAGGCCCACCCCAACCGCCGCCGCTAAAAAAAAGCCGATCGCCACCCGGCCCAAACTGGCGAAGATCTGAAGACCTAAGCCTTTATCCGTGCCGCCATTATCAAAAAAGGGATTGATAATTAAAGGGTTCCAGGTTTCTTGCCAAACGGTCAGAGGACTAGGCAGGTTAGAATCGGCTCCCGAACAGAGCAACTGCCACACTCCCACAAAACAAACCATGCCAACGAGAGGCGGAACTAGCTTGTTTAGAAATTTGCGCCAGCGGGGGGCAGGGCGAACGCGAGATGGGGAACGGGGACGAGCAATCTGGGTAGTCATGGTTTGGAGTGGGGACGAATAGAGGAAAAAAGGGCAGAAAATTTCTGCCCACCAACGAGGATCAAACTTTCTTGATTTGCAGGCTCTTGAGGTAGTCTTCCGGCTTATCGGGGTCAAAGGTGATGCCGTCAAAGAACGTTTCAATGCCGCGGGGAAGTGCTGGTTGGGAGTTTCGGCTTCCGGGACGCCTAGGGCGGTTGCTGCCTCGCGCCATAAATCCTCCCGATTCACCTGTTCAATAATGGCTTTCGTGTCGGTATCGGGGGGCAGGTAACCCCAGCGGATATTTTCAGCCAAAAACCAGAGGTCATGGCTCTTGTAGGGATAAGAGGCGTTATCGGCCCAGAATTTCATGCGATAGGGGAAATCGGTTTCCGTGCGCCCATTGCCAAAATCGATGTTGCCCTTGGCGCGCTCGATAATATCTTCAACGGGGACTTTAAACCATTCCCGCTTGGCGACAATTTCGCACATTTCTTGCTTATTCTCTGTTTTTTCGCACCATTGCTGTGCTTCTTGAACGGCCATGAGCAGGGCTTTGGCAGAATTGGGATGGGCATCGACCCAATCGCCGCGCAGGGCAAAGGCTTTTTCCGGGTGGTCGTTCCAGAGTTCGCCGGTCACCAGCGCCGAGTAACCGAGCTGTTGGTTAACCAGTTGGGCATTCCAGGGTTCGCCCACGCAAAAGGTTTCCATGTTGCCAACTTTCATGTTGGCCACCATTTGGGGCGGCGGTACGGGAACCACAGAGATGTCTTTATCCGGGGCAATGCCACCGGCCGCCAGCCAGTAACGCATCCAGAGATCGTGGGTGCCGCCGGGGAAGGTCATGGCCGCTTTGAGTTCCTTGCCGCTGGCTTTGGTCAAGGCTTCCTTCAGGAGCTTACTGTCTAAAGCGATGCCGGCTTCTTTGTAGGTATTGGCTAGGGAAATTGCCTGCCCGTTGAGGTTTAAGCGGGCCAAAATGTACATGGGCACGGGCTGTTTGGTAATCTTGCCCAGAGCCATTAGGTAGGGCATGGGGGTAAGGATGTGGGCCCCGTCAATGCCGCCGCCGCCTGATCCTAGCTCCAGGTTGTCCCGCGTGACCGGCCAGGAAGCTTGCTTAATTACTTCCACCTCGGTCATGCCGTATTTGGCGAAAATGCCCTTTTCTTTGGCAATAATTAGGGGTGCTGCATCGGTTAGGGCAATAAATCCTAGCTTGGCGGCTGGGGTTTCCACGGGCAAGGGTTCTGCGGTGGCTTCTGTTGGCGCTGTTCCTGGAGCCTCGCCTAGGGTTACGGCCGGTGGTGCAGCAGTTTGTTCGCTACTAGAGCTACAGCCGTGAGCAATCAGTGAGAGGGCGGTGGTTGCTCCCGCCGTGATTAAAAAATTCCGTCTGGTGAATTGACTCATCTTGGTGGAAAAGTTGCAAAGGACAGGGAGTTGATTGATGGAATTTAAAAATGCTTGCCGCTTTTTCCAGGGATAGCTTGAATATTTGAGGGCAAACGAGGGTCTGGCAATCCCGGTTGACAATAATTTGTTGGCGATCGCTGAGAGACTGGAAACCCATTGAGCGTTTGACCACCAGAGTTTGGCTAGGTGGCAAGTTTTCCGGGAGTTCACAAGAATCCCGTTGGTTCAGGGGGAAATGCGAGGATTCCTGGTAATAAGAGTTGCTTTTTGGGGAAACCGCAACGGTCACCCCGATGATCGCTGGGCGATCGCCCGCCGATTTATCCCGAATGTTTGCCTAGAAAGCAGTCAGAAATATCAACCATATTCGCCCCACTAAATACCTGTCTTTTGCGTAAAGTTTTGGGGAATTAACTTTATAGACGTTAATGTATTCAACTCACCCCTGAAAAAATGTATCTGGAGCTACGAAACCCCAGGGTTTGGCAACAAATTGCATAAACAATATGCGAATCTCTCATCCAGCGCCCGTAGAACCGCTGAGACGCTAAGGGGAAAATTGCGGGAATCGCCGGGAATTTAGAGGTAAATCATTTTGCGGGTCATGCCGCCATCCACAATAAAATTAGCGCCCGTAATAAACCCCGCCGCCTCTGAGGCCAGAAACACGGCCAATTTAGCGATATCATCGGGCATGCCTACCCGTCCGGCGGGATGTTGCAGGTGTTCGTCTTCGCTGATGTCCGGGTCGCGCGATCGCTGGATTTTAGCCATTCGCTGGTTTCAATCCAGCCGGGAGTGATGCAGTTGACGCGAATGTCGGGGCCGAGGCTGTTGGCCAGGGCGTGGGTCAGGGCGAGAATGCCGCCTTTGGCGGTGGAGTAGGCTTCGGTGTTGGGTTCGGACATTAAGGCTCTGGTAGACCCAATGTTGATAATGCAGCCCTTTTGCGATCGCAGATGGGGAATGGCATGTTTACTGCACAAAAAGACGCTGGTGAGGTTCACTGACATCACCTGATTCCATTGCTCCAAGCTCATCCGCTCAATGGGCCCGTTCTCCGGCTTGGAAATGGCGGCATTATTCACTAAAATATCGAGCTTGCCGAAGGCATCCAGGGTTTTGACGATCGCATTTTTGACGTAAATTTCGCTGGCTATATTGGCCTGGACAAATTTCAAGGGGCCAAGTGTGCGGTACTCAATCTGGGTTTCCAAGCCCGCTTCCGTATCCACATCACAAATCACCACACAACAGCCCACTCGCAAAAACTCACAGGCGATCGCCTTCCCGATCCCCTGAGCGCCCACCCGTTATCAATACTACTTTCTGTTCCCAATCCATGTGCCAACCCGGGTGAAACCTTCTCCCTTACTTTATCAGGAAGTGCTGGAATGGAGAAAATCAGCGAGGGAGAACCGCAAAACCAAGACTATTGTGCTCCGCTTAGCGACCAAGCTTGTTAGGGATGCCTTCGCAGCCGCCGGGAATGGTGCTACGGGTTTTTTCGCCACCCCAGGCACACACATAATAGCGCTGTTCCTCATCCAGCCGCTTGACGCCCAGGAAATTGGCCCGCTCCACCACTGTCCCCGTGCGATCGCCGGTTTTCAAATCTGGCGGGCCAGTGCGACTGCGGGGGCTAGCGGTTTCCTTGGCTCCATAAAACAAGCGCGTGCCTTTCAGGTCAGCACCGCTCAAATTGGCCTCGTACAGGACGGTACGGCTGAGATTGGCCTTAACCAGGTCGCAGCGACTGAGATTGGCCCGAACCATGTTAGCCTCGCTCAACTCCGTCCACCGCAAATCCTGCCCCGACAAGTCCGCCCCGCCAGCATGACCCCCAAATCAATCACCCGCAATCCCCAAGCCCGGTCTTCCGCATAACCGCCCTGACCGTTCAAAATCGGCCGCCCCAGGTGCATATCCCGTTTTAAGGGCGTTAGTAAGCGTGATTTCGATAAAAATCGCAGAATTTTGGCCTTCCCCGACCCATCCACGCTGCCCATAATGGCCGCCGTGCGTCCCTCGGCGATCGCCCGTTCCTGGGGCCAGTCCTCTAGCAGCCCTTCCTCATTGAGAGCCAGGTCAGAAACCCCTTGAAAGTAGGTATCAATGGTTTGTTGTTGGGTAATGCGGTTCTGTTGAATGGTTAAATCGCGGGAAATAACATATTGCTCCCAGGCCACATAAACCGCTAATACGGCAATGGAAATTTGTCCCAGGGCCCCGACCCACTCCGCCCAAGACCCGAATTCGTCAAAGGTAAACTGCTGCAGCCAGGTATTAACCAGGCGATAAACGCCCAGATAGCGGAACATTACCGCAAGGGCCACCAGAAGCACCGCCGCTCCCAAAAGCAAACGCCGCTCTTGAACGGTCAGAAATTTATCAATCCATTCCCGCAGGGAGGGAACGATGATTCCCAGGGAAACGATCGAGGCCAGGAGGGCGGCGGGCAAACCCAGCAGGGTAGGTCGAGGAGCAGCCCCAGAACCATAATGCTCAGCACGACCAACAAAGGACGGGGTTGGCTTAAGTCCCAGCGCTTTCCCAGGGGAGCAGGAGTCCCAGGGGAGAGCGGGGCGGCAACCCGCTCTCCCTCTGAAGGGGGGGGTAGATTTACCGTTGGCATCTACTGCTGTACGTCCGGGGGGGGGCAGTGGTGAGTCTCTGGTTCTGTCATACGCGGGCCGCCGATGGAGGAATTGCCAAGTCCTAATATTATCCCGTAAAGCTTCAGGGACAGGTCTTTCAAGGGATCAGTCGGGGAAAAGTCAGTCTTCTCCTTCGACCGTTTCTGGTTGTGTCCGCTTAGAAAAGCCCCAAATAAAGATGGCGATCACCGCTGCGGTCATCAACCATTCTGGCTGGTTCCACTCCGGGTTCACAACCCGAAACAGTAGCCGCACGCCCACCAACCCGACAGTAATAAAGCCCGCATCTTCTAAATGCACGTACTGGTCGAGCAAGCGGATGAACAACCCCGCTAGGAAACGTAGCAAAATAATCCCAATGGTTCCCCCAATGATAATCAGCCACAGTTGGTCAGAAACCGCGATCGCCGCCGTGACGCTATCAAGGGAGAAGGCTAAATCCGTCAGGGCAATGGCGGGAATCGCCTGCCACAAGGACTTAAAGCGCAGAGCATGGTGGCGTTTTTGCTCGTCTTCTGGAGAGAGAAAATAATTTAGCACTAGCCAGAGCAAATAGGCCGCTCCTAGTACCTCAAACTGCCAAAATTGAATGATCCAGCTTGCGGTAATAATCAAGACGACTCGTAGCACGTAAGCCAGGACTAGCCCCACATTCAAGGCGTAGGACTGAAGTTTTTTATCTTCTAACCCTTGGGCGATGGCAGCCAGGGCAATGGCATTGTCGGCTGAGAGTACCGCCTCCAGCCCGATCAAAATCAGCAGGAGCAGCGGCGTTTGTGGGGTAAATTCGGGAGAAAAGTCAACGACGAAACTAAACATTAAAACTAATGGCTCAGAGCGAGGAGAATCAGGATTACAACTGCCTCTGTCGGACACTTACTCCAGCTTAACCTCTGTCTGGGCAATTCATCGAGCCGAACGGAAGGCAGGCGTCTCCGCTACAAAAGTCTTTCTGCCACTGAAGGCGATCGCCCCCGGAAAATTGTTGCATCTTGTTACGAGGCTGCCCCAGCGCGTCAGTTTTACCGCAAATTAAGATTAATTGAAAAACCTTATCTTTCGTCGGGAGTTTATTACAATGTCCATCTCTGATACCCAAGTCTTTGTCGCGCTAGTAATTGCTTTACTGCCTGGAATTATGGCTTTCCGTCTCGCGACCGAACTCTATAAGTAGATTGTCGCCAATTTCTGCGGGTAACACTAAAGAAAGCTAATTAGGTTGGGGGGGTATTGCAGTACGCCCCTCTTTTTTTGCTAATCCGCGATCGCACCGGGGTTTTCCCAGGGCAACCCGAAACTCTTTGGACAAGATTACGTCTGATGAACTGCGCTTTTTACCGCTAGATTCAAAAATAATTCTTTGTTGGAGCATTTTTATGAGCGTTCCCCAATCGAGCGCCCGTCGCCCCCACCGTTTTTCCCCCAAGCGCTCAAAACAACCCCGTTCCCCTGCTAGCGCTGTGGATCGCGGACGAGTTGCTGAAATTGCCGCTAAGCTCCTCATGAATGGTGTTATTTCCGCTGCGCGATCGCGTCCATCCTCAAACTGTTGCCCTATCATCAGTCTCAGCAGGCCAAACTAGGGGAAATTCGGGAAGAGGTAGCGCTGGTGGAACAGCGGGTAGAAGCCTTGCGCAACAATTTTAGCCGTAATTTCGATCCCCAACAGGCCAAAACGGCCATGAAAGAATACAGCCCTCGCACCGCTCCCAATCGCTATCGGGTCTTCTGGCTACCGCCTCAAGAATAAACGAATTGTCCTCCATAATATAAAGTCGATGTCCATTCCTGGGAGTAGCCAAGGTGAAAGGGATGTTGATGGCGATCGCGGCACTAACGGCGATATCAACCATTTTAATGCTACTAGAAGCCGGGTTGCGCCTTTTTTTAGGGTTGGGCGAACCTCCGCTTTATATTCCTGATTCAGAGATTGGTTACCTCCTGGTGCCCAATCAGCAACTACGACGTTTGGCAATCGCATTCGCATCAATCAGTATTCCATGCGTAGTGAGATGATTGCGCCGGAACGTCCTGCCGAAACCCTGCGCCTGTTGTTGCTAGGAGACTCTGTGGCCAATGGGGGCTGGTGGACTGACCAGGAAGCAACAATTTCTGCCCAAATTGCCCGTCAATTGTCCCCATTGCAACCTATCGAAGTCTTGAATGCGTCGGCTAATTCCTGGGGCCCGCGCCATGAACTAGCCTATTTATGGCGTTTTGGGACGTTTCAATCCCAAGGATTAATTCTACTCCTCAATACCGACGATCTCTTCGCTGGGGTTCCCAATTCTCTAGGGGTCGGGGCGCGATCGCAACTATCCGGCTCGCAAGCCCCTGTTAGCCTTGCAGGAACTGTGGACGCTGAAGTTGGGCCGCGATCGCCCTTTACCCGTAGGCGCTCAAGTTGAAAGGGAAAAAGATCCAGCCAGCCGCAATCTAGAGGCTATTTTGGCGATGGCAACCCTATGTCGGGAAAATCAGGCGCAATTTCTGTTAGCGCTGACGCCGCTGCTCGCGGGAATTGGAACCCTCCGGCCCCCGCGATTACGAACTTAAAGCCAGGGAAGGGCTAAGGGGTTTAGTTTTAGCCCATGAACTTGATTACATTGATTTTTTGCCGATTTTCTCGCAAACTCACCCACCCAGCCAGCTCTACCGTGATCACATTCACCTCAGCCCCCAAGGCAATACCCTGGTCAGTCAGACAATTGGCGATCGCTTAAAAAAGCAGCTCAAGAATTAATCGCTTGAGAAACAGCGATTTTGCTGATGGAATCTCTTCTCATCAGACGAAAATTATCTTTAACAACTCCTCTGTGCATTTCAAGAGAGTTGCGATTGCATGGGTCGAAATGTTTCGCGTAGGCGTAGCGGCTCCAACGGAGCATCGCCTCCCGCCGTTGGGAAACCTGCAATCAAACAAAGCCTATCTTGACTGCGGAAGACAGTCCACAGTCAAGCCCCAGAGTGCGACTCCGGGGAACCGATGAACAAGGCTAATTTTTGAGTGGATCTAGGGGATTTGGAGTTTGCGATCGCCTTCTGCTACCCCTACCCAGTCTTTGGTCAGGTTGGAAACCAGGGCAAAGGCTACCAAACCGATCAAGGGACTAATCAGCGTCGGAAAGCCATCAAAGTCAGCGGTAAATAAGGAATTAGGCAAATAAAGCAAGGTATTCTCAATGCCAAAGGTGGTCGGCATCAACACAAACAGCAGCAACCGCGTCCCCGTCCCGGCAATAATACAAGCCAGTGCGCCATACTTATTCGCCCGCGGCCAGTACAGGCCCCCCGCCAAAGGAATCAGCAAGCCGGCAAAGCCCAGATCGAAGGCCAACAATAGGAGAATTCCTGTCTGCGGCACCCGCAAGCCAAAAAACACCCCCAGCGCCGTAACCACAAAGGCCATCACCCGCGTAATCAGCAACAGGCGATCGCTGCCCGTGGAATGGTCGTCCTGGGCAATGCCGAGAATATTGTGAGCCATGACCGAAGCGGTTCCTAAAATTGCCCCGTCCGCCGTGGACAAAGACGCCGAGAGAATCGCCGCAATCACCAAAAACGCCAACAGCGGCGGCACAACCCCCTTGAGCAAGGCAATCAGGAGCGGGCTGCCATCCAACGCAATCCCTGCCTGCTCCAGAATTCGACCGCCGGACAGGGCCATCAGAGAAAACGGCACACCAATCAGCACCGTGCCGCCACTGCCAAGCAAACAGGCCCGCTGGGCCGTTTCCGGGCTGTCTGCCGCAAACACCCTGGCCATGAAATCAATGGCCACGATATCCCCTAACCCCAGCGCCAGCAGGGAGGCCCAATTCACCGCTGCTCCCGCCTTGGGGTCGGTTAACTGGGCAAAATCCAGAGGCCCCATGCCTTCTGGAATTGTCAGCCCAAACTGCATGGCAATAAAGGCAAACAGCGCCAGGGAACCAACTAAGGCAACTGCCACTTGAATGGCATCCGTGTAGGCTACCGCAAACAAACCCCCGGAAGCCGTGTAGATAAAAACCACGATGGCAATGAGCATCACTCCGGCCACGTAGCTGGTTCCCAAAAAGGCTTCAAACAAATAGCCCCCTGCCACCAGATTGCCCGCCAACAGGAAGGAAAAACTGAGAACCATAATGATCGAGGCCACCACCTCGGTAGCTCGCCCATACTTGAGGCGGTAGAAATCCGGCAGGGTAATCAACCCCAGACGGTTCATCGGCTTGGCAAAAAAGAGCGCCGTCATCAGCAAACACAGGGCCAGGCCCAAGGGCAGGGCCGCTCCCGACCAAAACCCAAATTGAAATGACAAATCCATGTTCCCCATCGTAGCATTGGAATCCACGGACTGGGCCATGAGGGTTGCAGCGGCCAGGGGCAGTATCAGGCCGCGGCCGGCGATTAGATAATTAACGCTGTCCCCTTCAATCTGTTTCGCTGCCCAAACCCCCACGCCAAGAGTGGCGAAGAGGAACAGGATGATTCCCCAAAAAAGAAGTTTCTCTGACATAATTAATGTTGCCTGATTTGGTGTGTAATCGTTTCAGGAATAGTCGTTGAGAGCTATCCAGGTCTTGGTCGGACAGGAGGATAGCTCTTTTTTCAGCCCCAAAGTTTATGCGGCTACAGCTTCTTGTGTCCCCATGACCCTGACTTGCGATCGCAGCCAGTGAAACCAGGCGTCAACGCCCTGACCCGTTTTAGCGGATAGGGGAATGAGGGTAACCTGGGGATTAATCTGGCCCACGTTGGCTGCCAGTCGTTCCAGGTCAAAATCCAGATAGGGAGCCAGATCCAGCTTGGTAATGAGCAAACAGTCGGCTTCTTGGAACATGATGGGATATTTAAGCGGTTTGTCTTCCCCTTCGGTCACGCTCAAGAGGGCAACTTTGCCATGTTCTCCCACTTCAAACTCAGCGGGACACACCAGATTGCCGACGTTTTCTACCAGTACCAGGTCGAATTCCCTGGGATCGTACTCATGCTCTAAGCGATGCAGGCCGCCCGCGACCATTTTGGCATCCAGGTGACAGGAGCGCCCCGTATTAATGGCAATCACCGGAACCCCGTAGCAGCGCAGGCGATCGGCGTCCAGTTCAGTGGTCATGTCCCCTTCAATGACGGCAATCTTCAGCTCCCCATTCAGGGCCGCCAGGGTTTTTTCTAACAGGGCTGTCTTGCCCGCACCGGGGCCGCTCATCAGGTTGAGGCAAGTAATCCCCCAGCGATCGAAGTCAGCACGGTTGCGATCGGCTCCGGCTTGGTTGGCGTGGAGGAGATTAATCTCCAGGGCAGCGTTAAAGGTTTGATGCATAGTTTAGGTGGGCGAGGAGGAACAGGAGGAACGATGGTATTGGATGCGATCGATTTTCAGCTCGCGCCCGGAGCGAATGTCTTCCAGGGGCGATTGACAGCTCGGACAGGCGTAGTGCCGTCCAATGTCGGGGCGGTATTCCTGCTGGCAGGTGTGGCAGAACCCAATCAGGGGTGTTTCCTGAATAGCCAGCTTGACGCCAGCCAGGAAGGTGTTTTGGGTTTGGGCGCTGAAAGGCAAATTCCAGGCTGGCGGGTTCGACGCAGGTAAATTGCCCGACGGTTAGGTGAATGACTTCGATCTGGGGGCGTTCCGGCATTGATTCCCACCAGTCCCCCACGGTGAGAATCAAGGCTTTGGTCATGTCGGTTTCGTGCATGGCGATTACCTCCCGCACCCTACGACCAGGCGACCGATTCCGGTTGGGCTTCGGGTGGATGTAGGCGGGCTTTTGTCGGCGGGGAGCTGGCCGGAAATCACCAGATGGGCCAGGGTGTCGCAGATGACGCGGGTGGCCATCAGGGAGTGATGTCGCTGATGTCGTAGGGGGGAGACACTTCGACCACCTCTAAGCCACAAATGGGAGTATTTTGGACGATGCGCTTCAGCAACGCCAGGGCCTCGCGGGGCAGAAGTCCTCCCGGTTCCGGCCAGCCTGTGCCAGGGACAAATCCTCATCGATGCAATCAATGTCAAAGCTGATCCAGACGCAATCCGTGCCATCGGTGCTCGCTCTAGGGCAAAGTCTGCCGCAGCCGCCAGTCCCATTTCCGTAATATCCGTTACGGTCAAGATGTTAGTCGCTCGTTCTCGACAGACCTTGACCCCTGCTCGCGGCACTTGCCAGCCGCCGATGCCCAGTTGCACAAGGTTTTGGGCGGGAGCATTTTTAATGTTGGTGGCGTGGAACCAGGGACAGGTGTGCATCCGCTCGTCTAGATCGGTTTCCTGGGTGTCCACATGGCGATCGAAGTGAATAATGCCGATTTTGGCATCGCCGAGGTGACGGCAGACCCCGCGCACGGTGGGAAACCCAATGGAATGATCGCCGCCTAAGATAATAGGAAACGCGCCGGAGCTGAAGACGTGGGCGACGCCTTTGGAAATTTGGTCGAAGGACTTTTCGTTGTTGGCGGGAATGGTGAAGATGTCGCCTACATCGCAGAGAGTAATCTGTTCGCGCAAATCGACGCCCAACTCAAAGTTGTAGGGAGTGTAGAGGGCGCTGATGCGGCGAATGCCCTGGGGGCCGAAGCGGGTTCCGGGCCGGTAGGTTGTCCCGGAGTCGTGGGGCACGCCGATGATGGCCACATCGTACTGGCTGACTTGGCGCACGTCTTCCAGGTAAGGGGCTTTGAGGAAGGTGTTAATCCCGGCGTAGTGGGGGAGTTCGCCACGGGAGAAGGTAGGAATGCGGCGGTCTTGAATGCTTGCGGCGGCTTCTAGCCCGTACTCTAACCCCCGTTCTACTTCCTGCTGCCAACCAGTGAGAGGGAGCTGGGCTTCCCGTCCCAGGGCTTGCTGAGCTTCGCTGCTGTGGTCGTTGAGGTTGCTATTGGGTCGTTGAAAAGGATGGTCGCTCATAGTACATCTCCAGGATGAATCCTGCGCCAGTCCTGAGCTAAGGCCCTGGAGGCTGACGCGGTTGTTGCGCTTGTCAATACCTCCCGGGCTTTTTTCCCGCCGTGTGGCTGCCGATCGCCAAGGATGAAAATCTTGGGGGCAGCCGGTTTCTCTCGGACCAGACACTCCGGGGCCTTTCCCAAAGTCGGAACCCTAGAAACCTTTAATGCAACTATTGCTTGCCAAAATAACAAGACTTGTTGCCCGAAAATGTAGTCATCGCTACGGCTTGGCGCGATCGCAGTTGTGACTAAGGTTGGTCGGCGCAACCAAGGCGATCGCTTTTTTCTAAACAACTTTGCCGAGATCGCTTTTGACAAGTATCAATTTTGCGATCGCACCTTGCTGCAACGGAAGCGAAATAAATAAGTGTTATCTTTGCTGTTTAATGGTTAAAAATAAGATATTATTTCGATAAAACTTAGCCAGGACGACCATGAAAAGATTGTTTAGTCGATTTCTAAGTGCCCTCATCCTCACTTTTCTTCTAGCCATTTCCATCCCTCTGGTAGCGGCCCAAGAAACGCCTTCATCCCAACTCAATTCACCCACAGAGGCGTCTGCGCCAGCAATTCTTGATAATCAAACTTTATTTGTCTTCAAAACCAAACTAGGCAACCAATCTCCCGAAAAACGGGCTGAGCGAACGAGTCAGCATTTACTAGAGTTTGCAGAAGATCGGAGCTTATCCCTGGAAAAACTCGAAATTTATGAAGGCGACACCGACGGCATCCCGCTAACGACCATTAGTGTTGACAATGATACTTTATTGATTCTCTCTAACCAAGATGCTCAACAGGCTGGACTGTCGCGATCGCAATTAGCGCAAGAATATTTACAAATCATTAAAACAGCCGTCGGCGACTATCGAGAAGAACGCAGCGTACAATATCTACTCCGTGCCGTTCTCTCCAGTGCGATCGCCACCTTGACTTTATTGATTATTTTATTAGCTGCCAATAATATTTTTACCAGAATTTACCAAAACTCAAAGTTTGGGAACAATCCTACATCCGCCCGGTTCGCATTGGCGATTGGGAGCTAATTCGTGCCAACCAACTCGATAACATCATTACCTGGATTATCCGGTTTCTTCAGGCAGCCGCCCTGCTGGGACTATTAATAGCTTATTTCACCCTGGTGCTCATTAAATTTCCCTGGACAAGAGCCTTGGGTAAAACTGTTAGAGACGCCCTGTTTGGTACGCTACAAACTGGATGGCAAGCCTTTGTTAATTACCTACCCAATTTATTAACCATTGCTTTTGTTATTTTTGTTACTTACTTTCTGCTGCGCCTCTCCAAATCCTTTTTTCGTGAATTAGGCGGCGGGACATTTTCTTTGCCTGGTTTTTATGCAGAGTGGGCACAACCAACCTACCGAATTGCCACCTTCTTAATTATTGCTCTGGCAGCAGTTGTTGCCTTTCCCCTATTGCCTGGATTTCAGTCCCCAGCCTTTCAAGGAATTTCTGTTTTTTGGGTTTATTGATTTCTTTGGGATCGACTTCTCTTATTTCCAACCTCGTTTCTGGCAGCGTTCTTATCTATACCCGTGCCTTTCGTGTTGGCGACCTGATTAAAATTGATGATATCTCTGGGAGAGTCATCGAAACCACCTTATTGGTCACTCGCGTCCTGACGCCAACCAATGTGGTCGTCAGCATTCCGAATTCGCAAATTAGTAGTAGCTCCATTGAAAATCTCAGTTTTAGCCACCGAGAACTCAATGAACCCTTTATCTTTCAGGCAACTGTTTATTTGGGCTACGAAGTTCCTTGGCGGACAGCCTATGAAGCTTTAATACAAGCGGCACGGCAAACTCCGGGCGTTGCTAAATCCCCCGAACCTTTTGTTATGCAATGCTCCCTGAACGAAGTCTACGTGACTTATCTGCTCAGTGTTTATGTTGATGTACACTATTTTGAAGATCGAGCCTTAAAAGAACTTGAAATATCCTACTCTGAATTATATGGAAGCATTCGGGACTGTTGTGCCCAAGCGGGAATCAAGATTTTTGCACCTAGCTATGAGGCCGATCCGACGAATTATGGCCCAGTCGCCAGTCTTGATGCTGCTCAGGAAGATTAATCAGCTCCTTAGGAGGTGAAGGCGATCGCAGAAATTTCGTCCTTCTGATTTCCCTGCGTGGGGCGTTGCTGAATTTTGCCTTCCGAGTCCGGCCCGGTTTGATTAAGCTAGAAGTTGGTCAAGTTCAATACAGGTTGCTTTATGCGTGTCTGGCCGCTAGTCTCTCTGGGATTGTCTTTAGCCTACTTAGTCGGCGTCCTGCCCCCGATTGCGCTCCGCGCACTGGCAAAGCCAATCGCCCAAAATTCAGCGCCTCTGTGTTCTCCCCCCGTCTTGACGCGCTTGCAGCGTTACCGCTCCCGCCCCGGCGACAGTCTGGCCAGCATTGCCGCGGCCCATAGCCTCCTACCCCAAACTCTCCTCCAGCTCAATCCCGCGATCGCCAACGGCGTCAAACCAGGGCAAGAAATTCTGATTCCTCCCTACAACGGCATCCGCATCACCGCCCCTCAAGGAGCCACCTGGAAAGATCTCGAAGCTGCCTACGGAGTCCGTGCCGACGTGTTGTTTGAAGTCAATGGCTGCCAGAAAACCCCAACCACCGTCTTTCTTCCCGGCGTAACCTGGACTTCCACCTCGGAATTAGGCGTTGACAACTACACTGGACTCACCGCCTTTCCCCTCGATGTTCCCAGAGAAGTTGGCTTGAGTTACGGCTGGCAAACCCAGAAAATCCAGAACCGCCGTCTTTTTCATAGTGGGATCGACTTGGTGGCCCCCGTGGGAACCCCCGTCCTTGCCGCTGCCCCCGGAACCGTCATCTATACCGGCCCCGATCAAAACTACGGCATTTTAGTCATTGTCCGCCACAGCGATCGCCGACAGACCCGTTACGCCCACCTGGGCCGCGTCCGAACCGCAGTCGGCCGCACCGTTAATGCCGGAGATCTTCTGGGAACCGTGGGAACCAGTGGCGATCGCGATATTAGCGCCGCTCACCTGCATTTTGAAGTGCGCTATCTCTCTCCGGTAGGTTGGGTAGCTCAAGATCCTTTACTACATCTGGGAACTGTCAACATCCCAACCCCGCCAACTCAACCCCTGCCCCCGATCAACCCTTGAGTTGCGATAGGCTTTGCCCGTGGGCAGAGCGCAAATGAGCTGCCAATTACTCGAAAAATCTTGTTAAAAATCTTGAATGGATGTCCCAGCCCTTGGAAATCGGAGGCTAGGATACGGACAGTCTCCCGGTTAATTTCCCCTTTGAAGAAAAGAAGAAATCAGTTCAGTAAACTTAGGTAATTAAACTTATGAATGGTTTTGATCCAGAGTATCTGGAAAATCAATACAGCCAAAAGATGCTAGAGCCTTAGCCCTGATCTGCGAGCAAACCTACAAAATCAAACACAATCAAAATCGAGAAGTTGATGCTCAACTGAATCAGTGGGGATTTCCGACCTTCATCCCTATCAACAAACGCCTGGGAAACAATATTGATACCCAAGGACTTGTTGCCGTCAACGATCAAACGCTTTTGATCGCCTTCTGTGGCAGTGAGTCGGTATCAGACTGGATAACTAACCTCACCACGGTCAGCGATCCCGGCCCCTTTCCTCACAGTTGCGTCCACGAAGGCTTCCAGGATGCACTTTTTCCCGTGATCCTGCAAATCTCAATGCTCCTGGAAAATATAACTCCCAGCGGGATAAAAATATCTGGATAACCGGGCACAGTTTGGGTGGTGCACTGGCGGTTTTATTTGCGGCGATGCTCGCTCAAGATAAAATTCCCATCACAGGACTATACACCTTTGGCGCCCCAAGAGTTGGCAATAAACGATTTGCTGAAGCTTTCGATAGAAATCTGAAAACCAAAGCCTATCGCGTTGTTAATGAAGGCGACTTGGTTCCTCATCTTCCCCCACCCTTAGGATTCACCACGCAGGAACTGCTGTTTTATACAAAGAGATGGGAAACCCTAAAATTGATGATGTTCGAGTCTGGGAAGAGTTCGTTGGCAAAATCGGGGCCTGGCTCACCCATGTAGGCAAAGAAGATCTGGCTGTCAAAGCCTATCACCAACTCGATTCCCCCCATGGTTATTTGTCTCGGCTTCAGTAAGTGGGGCCGCCCTGGCAAAGCCAATCGCCAACGGAGAATCTGGGCTACCCTAGGCGAATAGATTGCTCAAGCGTTAACTTATGCAACCGAATGTCGCTTTTCTGGGTCTGGGCACGATGGGCGGCCCGATGGCAGCGAATTTAGCCCGTCATGGCTATCCAGTCAAAGCCTGGAATCGTACCCCCGATCGCCCAACGGTCAAAGTTGCTCGCGATGCCGGCGCAACCCTCGTTCTTTCCCTAGGGGAAGCCGTTGCGGAAGCTGAGGTTATTTTTTCCTGTGTCAGCGGTGTTCCCGATGTAGAGGACGTGTTACTTGGCCCGGAGGGAGTTGCCCGCTACGGCCAGAGGCAATCCCTAATCGTAGACATGAGTACCATTGGCAGTGACGCGGCCCGCTCCATTGGCGATCGCCTCCAGCAACAGGGATTTCGGTTTCTGGATGCACCCGTTTCTGGGGGGGATGTGGGCGCTCAGTCCGGAACTTTGACCATCATGGTCGGCGCGATCGCCGGGATTTTGAGGCTTGTTTGCCGTTACTGAAGGCGATGGGCAAAACTATTCGCTGGTGCGGCCCCACGGGCAGCGGCCAGGCGGTCAAACTCTGCAATCAAGTGCTGTGTGCCGTCCACATGGTGGCGCTGTGCGAAGCACTGCAACTAGCTCAATTACAGGATCTCGATCCCAATCTCATCGTTGAAATATGCAGTACGGGAGCGGCAGGGTCTTGGGCGCTCGCTAATCTCGGCCCCAAAATTCTTGCCTCGGATTTAGAACCGGGATTTATGGTGCGTCACCTCCTTAAGGATTTGCGTTTCGTGAAAGCAATTATGCCTTCGGAGGGAGAAAATTTTCCTGGTTTTAAATTAGCTATGGCTTTATTTGAAAGTGTTGCTAAATTAGACAACGGTGAAGGAGGAAATCAGGGAACCCAAGCAATGATTCGCGTTTACGATCACGATCAAGCAAGCCAGAAAATTTAGGCGCATGAGGGCAGTCTTAATGATTGCGATCGCAGTTTGAAATTGGTAAAATTTTCGCCAATGCAGTAGTTCTAACTGGCGAAAAAGCAGCTATGGTGCAATTATTTGAAGTGGCTCCGATTCAGCAACAAATTCAGCGACTAAAGCAAAAATTTACTAAGACATGGAGAAATCCCTTTGCCAATCCCAGAAAGCAGAAGTTAATTATCCATTGCTCCCATCATAAGGCGGGAACAGTCTGGTTCTCCAACGTTTTAAAAGAGGTTGCCAACCAGTTTGGACTGCAATTTCAATACTGCCGTCAAGAGAAACTATATCTAACAACTGAAATTTTCCTCGAAGACCACAGTTGCCTCGACTTTGAAAAACTTCCTCCTCATCGAGGCTCTCATATCATCCGTGATCCCAGAGATATGATTATTTCTGGCTATTTTTACCACTTGTGGACTCACGAAAAATGGGCAAATATTCCCAGGCAGAAGTATGGCGATCGCTCTTACAAAGATTATCTGAATTCCCTGGATCTTGAAGCTGGTATCTTGGCGGAAATCAAGCGTGCCATTAACGGTGGCATCAAAGAAATGTCCATCTGGGACTACACAGATCCTAATTTTATCAACATCAAATACGAGGATTTAGTGAAAAATGAACGGGAAATTTTTTCTAGTATTTTCCGACACTACGGTTTCCACGAGCGCGCGATCGCCCAGTCCTTAGAAATTGTCGATTACTATAGCTTTAAAAATGTCAAAAAGCGGGAAGCCAAGGAAAACTTCAAGAAATCCCACCTGCGATCGGGACGTTCGGGAGAATGGAGAGAGCTTTTTACTGATGCCCACAAAGCCTACTTCAAAGAACACTGTGGCGACATTCTCCTCAAGCTAGGCTATGAAACCAACTACGATTGGTAAATTCTAAACCTTGTTAATATACAGGATTGAACACCGAATTAGGTGGGGAAAATAGTTGCATCGCTTCCCAGTTGCAAACATCTTGAAAGAGGGTTTCGTACCGGCCGTATTGGGATGTAAACCATCGGGAGACAGCACCGATCGCAGCCAGTGAGTGCCCCGGCTCAGCCAGAGATCGAAAATGTCTAAATAGGGAATCTGGCGCCCCTGACAAGCTTCCTTAATGGCTTCTTTGTAATGATATTGATCGAGGTGAGAGTAGTAAAAACAATTGAGGAAAGGCATCCGCGACTCCTCCACCGGAACCATGCCCACAAACAACACTGGGCAGGAACGATGAACCCGATCCAGGAGGGCTTCCACCTGTCGCTGAAACCCCAGCAATTCGGTGGCGGGTTTGCCATCGGGCCGCCCCAGGCGAGGGGAATCATTGATCCCAACGGATAAAATAACTGCATCGGGCAGGCGATTGCGCAGTTCCCCCCGACAGCGGTATTCTTGCTCAAACCGCTTGGCCACATTGGCAACGCGATCGCCGCGAACCCCCAGGTTATACAGAACTGGGCCGCCTTCCTCGGCCATCCACTGACGGCGCAAGCGCTCCACCCAGCCCCCGCCAATGGGATCGCCAAATCCATAGACCAGACTATCCCCAAAGGCGACCACTTTCAACGCTTGAGAGCCTGACCCCATGACTGCCCCGGAAAATGCCGATATTGCCTGCATAATTTAACAACGTTTAGCCCGTTACTCGCACCAGTCTTTACATAACTTTAGCTAAACTTCCGTCAATTCTCGAAAAAAGTTGAGTTGCGATCGCTGGCGTTGAGGGTTAGGGTCGAGCCTGGCTCACAAAATTAGCAAAACTCAGTTCATTAATCTGATTCCACTGGGAAACCTGACGGCGAAACTGATTCCAATTGTCGTAAACCGTTTTAAAGGAGGCGTTTTGAGCAGCGCTGGTTTCATAGATGTCAAAGGCAACGGCCTGGGCTGCCTTGAGAATTTCCGGGGAATAGGCAATTAGCTTGGTTCCGCCCGCGAGGAGTTTTTGCAGGGACGCCTGATTGAGGGCGTCGTACTGAGCCAGCATGTTTAAATTAGCTTCTTTGGCGGCTGTTTTGAAAATTTCCTGGTATTCCTGGGGAAGCTTGTCCCATTCGCTGCGATTCACTTGAACTTCTAAGGTCGCGCCTGGCTCCCACCACCCCGGATAGTAATAATAAGGCGCGGCTTTGTGCAATCCCAACTTTTCGTCATCGTAGGGGCCGACCCATTCTGCTGCATCTACGGCCCCCCGATCCAGCGCCAAAAAGATTTCTCCACCCGGAATCACCTGCACATTTACGCCCAGTTCGGCCATCACCTTGCCACCCAAGCCAGGAATCCGCATTTTTAAGCCATTTAAATCCTGAACAGTTGAAATCTCTCGCTTAAACCAACCGCCCATCTGCGCCCCCGTATTGCCCGCCGGGAAATTAATGACGTTAAAATCCGCATACAGCGCCTGCATCGCCTCTAACCCGCCGCCGTGGTACAGCCAGGCATTTTGCTGCTGGGCCGTCAGGCCGAAGGGCATGGTCGTGCCAAACCCCAAAGCTGGATTTTTGCCAACATAGTAATAGCTCGCCGTGTGGCCGCACTGAACCGTGCCATTTTGCACCGCATCTAGCACTTCCAGCCCCGGCACAATTTCCCCGGCAACGTAGGGTTCAATGGTAAAACGCCCGTCGGTCATCTCTCGCACGCGATCGCAAACCAAGGTTGCCCCGCCGTAGATCGTATTGCTTAGGGATTGGGGCCAGCTTGTCACCATGCGCCAGCGGACGTTAGGTAAACTATTGGTTTGGACATTGGGCCCCGAACTCGTTTGGGTGCAAGCTCCCAGTGCGGCCGTCGTCGCGGTTCCCAAAGCAACATTACCAACAAACTTTCTGCGTTTCATAAACAAGGCGATCGCAAAAAAAAGCTAAATTCCCAGCAGGAATCAAACCTGCAAGGGTTGATTGTACCAAGTCATCGCTACCGCAGGCGACGGATTGGTTCCGGCTTTGCAGTTTTTAATTTTTTTGAGAAAGCCCGTGACGAGGATTGAACTCGTGACCTCACCCTTACCAAGGGTGTGCTCTACCACTGAGCCACACGGGCAGTTGTTGTGACCAATAAAGTGGGCCGGGCTGGATTTGAACCAGCGTAGGCATAGCCAGCGGATTTACAGTCCGCCCCCATTAACCACTCGGGCACCGACCCATTTAGGTCACGATTCCTTATCTTAGCACGGGGTTTTCCAATTAGTTAAACTACTCCTAGAATCCTGAAATCCATTGTCGAATCAAACGTAATTGCCCCAGAAATGGGCGCAAAGTGACCTACTTTTCTCAATAAAGCCCTGACGAGGAGCCATTACTGGCCCCGGTTCCCTTGAGTTAGCAAGCAACCCTCTGGGGTTAAACTGCGTAGGCAACGCGCATCGCCCAGACAAGCAATGCCACAATCCCGCCCAGCACCACAATGGCAGAAATAGCGACAATGACGGGTTTATCAGCGCCATCGAACTTCATAATGCCCCGATTTAGGTCTGACATAGTTGCCCTTACCTTGAACCAAACAGGATTTTGCGATTAACAGGTTCAGGTATAGATTAACCAAAAATACTTCATCGCGATCGCTTCTTAAGCAAGAATTCCCAATCCGGATCAAGGGGGCGGCAATAAGGGAAAAAAATGGCCAACGGGCCCGCTGCCAGCGCCAATATCCAGGGCAAAGTTAAGGGCTGTTGTCACGTAATCTTTGGCGTCACGAACCGCCGCTAACAAGGATTTCCCCAGGGCTAGATTGGCGGCGATCGCGGCAGAGAGAGTACAGCCCGTGCCGTGATTGTGGCGAGTTACCACGGCTTCAGTCCGCAAAATTTCCCAATCCTTGCCGTCAAACCACACGTCGGTTCCTTGAAGCGCTCCAGGCAGGTTCCCACCCTTGACCAAGACTGCCCGCGCCCCCAAGTCGTGAATGACGGCGGCAGCAGCCTGCATGTCAGCTAGGGTCTGGATTTCCCGTCCGCTTAAAAGCTGGGCTTCGTAGCGGTTCGGGGTGACCGCACAAGCCAAAGGCAGCAACAAAGACTTTAAGGCCGCGATCGCCCTTTGATCAATTAAGATTGCGCCACTGCGAGAAACCATGACCGGATCGAGGACAAAGGGCCCCAACTGCCAATCGGCGATCGCCTGGGCAACCGCAATCATAATCTCTTCGTTGAATAACATGCCGGTTTTGAAGGCAGCAACGCCAATATCGCTAGCAACAGCGGCAATCTGGGCGACAACCAACTCCGCCGGTAAGGGCATAACCTGGAGAACGCCGACGGTATTTTGGGCAGTCACACAAGTTAGCGCACTGGTTCCATGAACACAGTGAAACGCAAAAGTTCGCAGATCAGCCTGGATGCCTGCACCGCCGCCACTATCGGAGCCGGCGATCGTTAGCGCTGTTTTAACCATAGAAAAATTCGTATTTGCGCCCTTCGCCCCTACCTGACAATGAGAGCGCCCAGTTATTACAAAAACCAGCTTTTTTTCGCGATCGCCGCCGCTGGAGGAATTCGGGAATGTCCAGGGTCGGCTGACGCTCAGCCTCGGTGGGAAACTCCGCTTTTTTGGATAAAGCGGTGACGGTCGGAGGACGATTGGCCGCAGCCACCTTGGGTGTGGGACTACTGGAGGAAGCGGAATCCCCACTAAACCCCGTGGCAATGACCGTAATGCGAATTTCTCCCTGCATTTGCTCGTCAATTACCGCGCCAAAGATGATGTTAGCGTTGGGATCGACTACTTCATAGATCGTTTCCGCTGCGGTATTAACTTCGTGGAGGGTCAGATCACTGCCGCCGGTGATGTTTAAAACCACTCCTTTTGCCCCTTCAATGGAGCTTTCTAGCAAGGGAGAAGAAATGGCAGCAATCGCCCCTTCTTTGGCGCGGGACTTGCCAGAACCAATGCCAATTCCCATTAATGCCGAGCCAGCATCGGCCATAACGGCACGAACGTCAGCAAAATCCACATTGACCAACCCCGGAATCGTAATAATATCGGAGATTCCCTGGACGCCCTGGCGCAAAACATCGTCGGCAAATCGAAAAGCTTCCTGAACCGGAGTTTCGGCAGAAATAACCGACAAAAGCTGATTATTGGGAATTACGATCAGGGTGTCAACCCGCGATTGCAGCGAGGCAATTCCTTCCTCTGCCTGAGCCGTACGCCGCCGTCCCTCAAAGGTAAACGGTCGAGTGACAACTCCCACTGTCAGACAGCCCATCTCTTTGGCCACTTCGGCAACAATAGGAGCCGCTCCTGTTCCCGTACCACCTCCCATCCCAGCCGTGATAAAGACGAGATCGGTATTTTGGAGCGCGCCTGCCAACTCATCTCTGGACTCCTCCGCTGCCTTTTGTCCGATGGCTGGATTGCCTCCTGCCCCCAGTCCTCTGGTAATCTTCTGCCCGATCTGGAGTCGCTGGGAAGCGGCCGATTGAAATAAAGCTTGTGCGTCGGTATTAATCGCCCAAAATTCGACGCCTGAAATCCCACTGGCGATCATGCGATTAACCGCGTTACAGCCGCCGCCACCGACGCCGATAACCTTAATTTGAGCGATGTTGCTAGGAACAATATGATTTCCCCTGCTTTCTTCCCTGGACTGGGAGTCGCCCGTTGCAGGTGAGGATAATCCTGAGTTATTATGGGTATTTATCACGGTAACGGAAGAACCAGGATAGTCAGTGTCACTTATATTTGATCGAATATGCCCTAGTTTACTATTAAGTGCCATAGGATTTCCCAAAGATACATTTGTTATTTAAATTATTATCTCAGTCGGCGGCAGAGTTGAGACAATCTGATGTAAAGATCAGAGTCGATGATGCCACAAGTTTACGGTGTCAGCCGTGATTCTCTCAAAAAGATTTAATCTTTGGGCGGAGGATTTAAAGGAGAGGACAAATCCTGGCAGGGGACTAGCGAATCTGAACTTCTGGCAAGTCAGGATTGGTGAGGTCTATATAAGCAACGGGTTGTCCATCAATTTGCTTGGGCAAGGTCTTAAGACGAGCCAGGGTGGTTAATTGGGCAGGCAGGCGACTGGCATCAGCGCCGAGATGAATCGAGCCTAAGTCTGTCAGCAAAATAAGATTGCCGGGATCGCGCCAATCGATGGCCGCAATGGGTACCTTAGCCGAGCGAACCAGCGGGTAAAGCTGAACCCAATGGGCACGGTGCTGGGGAGCAAAACCGATAACTTTGAGGGTGGGGCGTTGAAATTTGGGCCCAGCTTTGGCATAAAAATCACCGGGAACCACAATCCCCTTCTCGTCCAAGTAGCCTGTAACGGTTGTATCGCCAGGAGCGGTGGTAACAATGGCCGCGGGGGGGCGCTCTTGTACGGTTAGGATCAGGCGCGACGGGAACCCTTGTCTCGCGATCTCAACCCGTTCTAAAGGGGCGATTTGCTGTAGCTGTTGGCTTAATTGTTGGGTTTGCAGTTGTAAGACCGGCTGGGGATAGTTCAACGGCAGCAACGACTGAATTTCCTCATCAGACAATAGTTGGTTGCCTTCGATCGCAATCTGCTCCTTCTTCGTGATCGCCCATTGAGGGAGGGCTAGGCTCCAAAAAAGTCCGCCGACAAAGGCAGTCGCGATCGCTGAGCGCCACAGAGACTGCCAAAGCTTAGACCGCCGCCGATTGAGTAAGGCTTGACGCCGACTTTGCCATTGTTCTGAAGAAAGGGTTATAAGATTATCCATAACCGGCTTAGAGGAAATGTAATGATTTTGAGTATGAAGCGCAAGAACTTGATAGATGAGTCGCTGAGAACCTAAAAGGCAGCAGACAAGGGTAATTTTAAAGCTAATTGTCGGGATTGGTGCTGGTTTTCCCGGTATTTACTAATCAAAAAAATACATAGTAGTGTTAAGTCTAACTTAACATTGGGCAGGCTCTCCAGTTGTAGCTGTTAAGTTGTTAGTGATTGCAGTTACCGCCAGCAGCGGGTTTCTGTGTTAAAGTTGACATAATTTATTGAGCCATTGTTCCCTAAAGCCCTTGAATAAGCTTATGGTTGTAGCAAAACGCGGATTGGTTCTTGGTGCCACAGCGGTCGTTCTTACCACAGTTGCCGTTACGGGAGCCGGTATTCGTCTATCCTCTCAAAGTCAGGCTTTTTTTCGAGAAAGTCCCAAGGAGTTGGTGGATGAAGTCTGGCAAATCATCGATCGCCAGTATGTTGACGCGACGTTCAATCAAGTGGATTGGCGGGCGATTCGCAGTGAGTATCTGGATCGAACCTATGCAGATAAAGAAGCCGCCTACGAAGCGATTCGCGAGATGCTCGCTAAGCTGAACGATCCGTACACGCGCTTCATGAATCCTGAAGAGTTTCAAAATATGCAAATTGACACTTCCGGGGAATTAACCGAGTCGGCATTCAACTTGCTAAAGATGAGGCAAGCGATCAACTAATTGTGATTGCACCAATCGAGGAAACTCCGGCTTTTACGGCTGGTATTTTAGCTAAAGACATTATTACTAAAATTGACGGGCAAAGCACCAAGGGTATGGATGTCAATCAGGCGGTGCAGCTGATTCGCGGACGTCCCGGCACCAAGATAACCTTGACGATTCAGCGCGGCGATCGCGAAGTTGATTATCCCCTCACCCGTGATCGCATCGAAATTCATCCGGTCAAAGCCCGTTTAGAACAAGCGCCCATTGGGAAAGTGGGCTACATTCGGCTGACCCAGTTTAGTGCCCAGGCCTCTCAGGAAATGCGGGATGCCATTCGGGAGTTGGAAGGACAGGGCGTTGTTGGCTATGTTTTGGATGTCCGCTCCAATCCGGGGGGTTTGCTCTATTCCAGCATTGAGATTGCTCGCATGTGGCTGGAGCGGGGAACCATTGTCTCCACCGTCAATCGCCTGGGGACCCTAGAGCGTCAGGAAGCCGATGGACGGCCCCTAACCGCTAAGCCGATGGTGGTTTTGGTCGATGGGGGATCGGCCAGCGCCAGTGAGATTCTCTCCGGGGCGCTGCAAGATAACGATCGCGCCGTATTAGTGGGAACCAAAACCTTTGGCAAGGGTTTAGTGCAGTCCGTGCGGGGATTGGGAGATGGCTCTGGGTTAGCGGTGACCATCGCCAAATATCTCACCCCTAGTGGTCGGGACATCAACAAAGAGGGCATTATGCCTGATTTTTTGATTGAACTGACCGATGAGCAGCGCAAGTACCTCCAGACCAATCGTACAAAGATTGGCACCTCAGAAGATCCCCAATACAGCAAAGCCCTAGAAGTATTGACCCAAGAAATTGTGGCTAAGCAGGGAGACCAGTCCCAGGCGACCAAGAAAGCCCTGGCTCCTCAGCGTTAACCCTGGGAATTTCTACTGCGGCCGGCATTTACCGGCGCGAATTAAACCAACGCGACGCTGAATCGCTTCTGCCTGGGAAGAATAAGGCCCCCATACCCCATCGGTTGGGGGTTTTTCGCGATCGCTGCTGATAATTTGGCAGGTTCCCTCCGGGGTCTTGACAATATACCAATGTTGGAGAGCATTCATACTGTTAGCCTGTGTGTCATAGTTAAGCTGAGGGCCAATTGGGGTCTTAAATCTTGATTATTGTCTCGAAACGTTTGGTTACTAAGCGAGATGGGCGATCGCGACCCGGAATTGGAGGAGCAAGTGGCCCGGTTGCATGAGCTGCTGGTGTATCGTCGCTGGTGGATCGCCCTTGGCTGTTGGTTAACCCTAGGCGCCTACGGTTTGTGGGGACTGCGACAGGAGTTTTCTCTGTGGCGAGACTATTTCACCTGGACGG
>JAAUTE010000146.1 GCA_012031815.1 Chloroflexaceae bacterium | reverse complement strand
TTCCGAAACCGACCATCACCACGACCACGCATGAAGAACCGACTGCGGGTTTGGATTTCGAAGAACAATGCCTGGAATTGTTGCTGGGAGATGGGGCGAAAGTGGTTCTAGAAGGACAAAGGGTACTGCCCCAAAGAACGCAAGCCGCCAACTTTTCCTTTCAGTATCCGACCCTCAAGCCGGCCTTAGAGAATATTCTTTGATTTCTGCTATTTTTTCCCGGTAGATACCTGTTTCCAAGAGCTTCAATCCCAATCTTGAATTAATTTGCTTGAAATCTTTCAATAAACCCAGGTTGCGACGGCTCAAACGCGGTAATCTAAACTTGTTAGTGAATTACTAGTGTTCTGGTCTATACAGCGATTGAGAGTTATGTTGCACGTTTATTTTGATACCGAAGCGGAACGCCGTCCCTTTGAACTGCCGGGGGCAAAACCCAGTACAATCGCGATCGCCCCGGTCAAGTTAATCATATTTTTCTGGATTTAAAACTCGATCTTCCCCATCAGCGCTTTGCTGGAACTTGTGCTATTACCCTGACCCCCGTGCGATCGGGTATTGGTCAGCTTTTGTTGGATGCGGTATCCTTAAAAATCAATGCAGTAGCCATTGATAATGTCAATCAACCCTTTGATTATGACGGCAAGCAACTGCGGGTACGTTTGCTCAAACCCACAACAGAAGCACCAATTACACTGCTCATATGCTATCGAGCCGAGCAGCCTAAACGGGGCATGTATTTTATTAGTCCAACGGAGCATTATCCCGACAAACCCGTGCAGGCTTGGACGCAGGGAGAGGATGAAGATTCTCGGTTTTGGTTTCCCTGTTTCGACTATCCAGGTCAGTTAGCTACCTCTGAAATTCGGGTTTGCGTTCCCAAATCATTTCTCGCTATTTCTAATGGAGAATTGATCACGACGGAAGAAGTGGGGGAAGAAAAAATATACCACTGGCAGCAAAAGCAAGTCCATCCCACCTATCTAATGACCTTAGCCGTTGGGGAATTTGCAGAAATTTGCGATGGCTGGAATAACATTACAGTTAACTACTACGTCGAAAAAGCTAGAGAAGCTGACGGTCGCCGCAGCCTGGAAAAAACGCCCCGCATGCTGGCCTTTCTCAGTGAAAAATACGGTTATCCCTATCCCTACCCGAAGTATGCTCAAGTTTGTGTCGCCGACTTTATCTTTGGTGGCATGGAAAATACCTCGGCAACCTTGCTAACCGACCGCTGCTTGTTGGATGAACGGGCAAGTTTAGACGATAAACGCACAGAAAGCCTGGTGGTTCACGAATTGGCCCATCAGTGGTTTGGTAATCTAGTGGTCATTAAACATTGGTCACACGCCTGGATCAAAGAAGGGATGGCTTCCTATGCAGAAGTCCTCTGGGTGGAGCAGGAATACGGTCAAGAGGAAGCCGCTTATTATTTATTAAATGAAGCCCGCAGCTATTTAGCGGAAGATGCTTCTCGTTATCGCCGTCCCATTGTTACCCACATTTACCGTGAAGCTATTGAACTGTACGATTGCCACCTCTATGAAAAAGGGGCTTGCGTCTACCACATGATCCGCGTCATCTTAGGGGAGGAATTGTACGACAAGGCAATTCATACCTTTGTTCAGGATCATGCTCACAAAACGGTGGAAACCATCGACTTGCTACGGGCAATTGATAAAGCAACTGGCTATAATTTAACATTTCTGTTTGACCAATACGTGTTTCGAGGCGGGCATCCTGATTATCAAGTTGCCTATGGTTGGGATGGAGACAGTAATTTAGCGAAACTCACCGTCACACAGACCCAAGCCAAGGATAGCGAACAGGGGAAAGATCTCTTCGATCTAAAACTTAAAATTGCCTTTGGCTATGTTGAAGATGGAGAAGTAGATCTCAAAGTATTTTCCTTGCGAATTCATGAAAGGGAACAAAGTTTCTTTTTTCCTTTGGAAGCAAAGCCAGATTTTATTAGCTTTGATGTTGGCAATTCGCTGTTAAAAACGGTTACCTTGGACTATCCCTTGCCGGAGCTACAAGCGCAATTGCTCCACGATCCTGACCCCGTTTCTCGCATCTATGCAGCCGAGACCCTGGGCAAAAAAGGTGGGCTGGAAGCGGTCAATACTTTATCAGAATCCCTGGAAAGCGATCGCTTTTGGGGGGTGCGGCTGGAAGCAGCGAAACAACTGGCGAAGATCAAGCTGGATCAGGCGGAGTGCGCGCTGATGAAGGGATTGGAGGATTCGCATCAGCAAGTCAGGCGGGCCGCGATCGAGGGATTGGGTGAATTTAAGAGCGAGAAGAGCTATCAGGCACTGAAAGCACGATTAGAGCTAGGCGATCGCAGTTATTATACGGAAGCAGAAATTGCCCGGTCTTTGGGTAAGTTAGCTTCTGGACATTTGCGGGATAAACAAGCCGAAATCTTGAAAATACTCAAGCAAGTGTTAGCAGAACGAGCGGGTTGGAATGAAGTCGTGCGATCTGGTGCAATTTCGGGGCTGGCGCAGATGAAAACCGTGGCTGAGGCAGCGGATATTATTTTGGAGTACACCAACCTTGGCGTTCCCCAGGCGTTGCGCTTAAGTGCCATTCGAGCCTTGGGCAGCGTTTCTACGGGGCAAACTCCCGATAAACTGGAATTTATCCTGGAACGGCTGGAGATTTTGGCAGGAGAAGGCTTTTTCTTGACTCAGGCAGCGGTGTCGTCAGCTCTCAGCATGATGGAAACCCCTAAAGCCATTACTCTGCTGCAAGCCCTCGCCGCCCAAACCCCCCGACGGCCGCGTGCGTCGCCTAGCCGAAGAAGCGATCGCCAAAGTGCAAAAGAACCTGGGGTCTGACAAAGCGGTAAAAGTGTTGCGAGAGGAAATTGATCAACTTAAACAGCAAAATCAAGACCTCCAAAGCCGCTTGGCGAAATTGGAAGCTCTCGCCGCCAAATAAACGTCCAGTTCTTAACTTAATCTTGGGCTTGCCATAGTATTGGAGAGCAAATTTTATGACCCCTGTAACCGAGGATCAGCACTTTCCCAGAATTACACTTTATCGGTGGACAACTGAGCGGTATCATCAGGCTGTGGAGGCGGGGATTTTTGAGGGACAATCCCTGGAATTATTAAACGGAGAACTGATCGAGATGTCGCCAGAAGGAATTCTCCACGCTGGTTTGAGCAGTGATGGCGCGGATTATCTGCGGGAAAAATTAGGCGATCGCGCTAAAGTTCGAGAAGCCAAAACCGATAACGCTTCCTAATGATTCAGAACCAGAACCGGATCTTGCGATCGTGAAACCTTTAGGGGATCTCTGCAAAACAGAGCGGCATCCCCAAGCGTCAGATATTTTTTGGGTGATCGAATATGCCAACACCAGTTTGGAAAAAGATTTGCAGCTTAAAACCAAAATCTATGCAAGTGCGAAAATCATTGAATATTGGGTCATTAATTTAAGAACAAGGGAGTTGATTGTCTTTCGTAATCCGGTGGGTGACGAATATCAATCAAAGCAGGTCATGACCAGTGGCACGATCTACCCGGAAAGTTTTCCCACGATTCCAATTGAGGTTGCCAGGCTGGTTTCCTGATGCGATCGCCAAAGTACAGAAAAAGTTTGGGTTCGATTAGATAGTGAAAAGTCGCCGGATCGCCTTAGTAGTTTGTCGAATGCGATTGCTGTGGCGCGGGCCTTCTGGAACTATTTCAACAATTTCTCCCTGGAACAATTCCACGGATTTGTTTTCTGAAACTCCCAAGGCTACAAGTCGATGATATTCTGCCACCGACCATTTGACTGTTGTAATGCTCATCGTAATTTCACTGAAGATTTATTTTTTGCCCATCAATCCCAATTAACTTCAATAATCCCGCTAAAAGTCCTGGAAAATGACCCTTCAGCCACACAGCCAGCTTGCCGTAGGACGTTAACACAATTTCCGACCGGCGTTGGGCGATCGCCGCCGCAATTTGTTGAGCGGTTTTTTCGGTGGACATAAGCAGCACAGCCGGAATTTCAGGAGATTCCCCCCGCTGTCGGGCTGCCTCAAACTTGGCTAAACGGTTTTCTGTGGCAACAAATCCAGGACAGATGTGAATGACTGAGATGCCGTAAGGCGCTAATTCTGTTCGTAAACTCTCCCAAAGTGCCCGCAGCGCGAATTTACTCATGCCGTAGGCAGAAATCCCGCCAAAGGTCACGTAACCATTCACGCTCCCCACGATCGCCAAACAGCCCTGAGTTTTTTCAAATCGTCCAGGGTGGCATAAATCGTTCGTAAAACCCCAAAAATATTGGTTTCAAATTGTTTACGGTAATCTTCGACCGTTAACGCCTCTAAATTGCCCTTAACCCCAAATCCCGCATTGGCGATCGCAATATCAATCTTGCCAAAGCGATCGCGCGCCTGGGCAACGGCGCGCTCCAAGTCGCCGTCTTGGGTAACATCTCCAGGCGCGACTAAAATGTTCTGCCCTGTCCGATCGAGTTCAGCCGCTAAAGTAGCTAATTTTTCTGCATTTCTCGCGACCAATACTAAACTTGCGCCTTGTTTAGCCAATTCACGAGCCAGGGCTGCCCCAATCCCCGTGGAAGCTCCGGTTATCAATACCACTTTTCCTTGAAAATTAGTCATTTTGTTTGGGTTTGCCGCTGCTGCCGAGGAACCACCAGAGTTCTAATCCTAGCAGCGTTAGTCCCCCCACGGTAACCGCACCTTTTAACCACAAAGGCTGCTCTATGGCTCGAAATTGCCCCATTGTCCCCGATTCTTGCGGCTGCTCCTGGGCGATCGCGGGCGTGATGAAACATAGCCCTAAACCGAGAGTGCTGGCAAACAGTGCTTTTTTCATAAAAATCTCCTTAATGACTGGCTTTTAGCTTGAAATTCCGTAATCTCAAGGCATTAGTAACCACTGACACCGAACTAAAGGCCATCGCTCCCCCCGCAATGATCGGGTTTAAGAGCCAGCCCCATAATGGATACAGAATTCCCGCAGCGATAGGAATCCCAAAAATGTTATAAATGAACGCAAAAAAGAGATTTTGACGAATATTGGCTATGGTTGCTTGTGACAATTCGATAGCTGCAATAATTCCCTGTAAATCCCCCGAAATTAGCGTAATATCGCTAGCTGAAACCGCCACATCCGTTCCCGTACCAATGGCTATGCCCACATCCGCCTGAGCCAGCGCCGGAGCGTCGTTAATGCCATCCCCCACCATTGCCACTCGCTTGCCTTCCGCCTGAAGTTCCTGGATAACAGAGGCTTTCTGGTCGGGTCGCACCTGGGCAAACCACCGCTGAATCCCCACTTCTTGGGCGATCGCCGCCGCTGTTGCTGAATTATCTCCCGTCAGCATGACCACTTCCAAGCCCCGACGCCGCAGTTTCTGCACCACCTCACGGGCTACGGGTTTGACCTGATCGGCGATCGCGAGCAATCCTACCAGTTTTTGAGCAACAGCCAGGAACACAAGGGTTTTTCCCGCCCTTTCTAACTCAGATTCCCGACCTTGCAGGGCGTGTAAGTCAATCTCCAATTCTTGCAGCCAGCGCTTAGTGCCAATCTGCACCCATTGACCACAAACCCAGCCTTGAACGCCACTGCCAGTAATCGCTTCAAATTTATCAACTTCTAGGGGTTTAATCTGTTGAGACTCGGCATAACGAATAATAGCTGCTGCTAGGGGATGTTCTGAATAGCGCTCCACCGAAGCAGCTAGCTGTAACCAGGATAATTCTTGACTGCCGACCTCGCCGCCAACCGCAACATAATCGGTGACAGTCGGTTTACCCTGGGTTAGGGTTCCCGTTTTATCCAGGACAATGACATTTAACTTGTGAGCCAACTCCAGACTTTCGGCACTTTTAATCAAAATTCCATTTTCTGCCCCTTTTCCCGTCCCCACCATCACCGAGGTCGGCGTGGCTAATCCCAGGGCACAGGGACAGGCAATGATCAGTACGCCCACTGTCGTCACCAGGGCCAGGGACAGATTGCCCATGAGGTTAAACCACACTACAAAGGTCAAAATCGCGATCGCCATCACCGCCGGGACAAACCAGCCCGTAACCTGGTCAGCAAGGCGCTGAATGGGGGCTTTTGAGCCTTGGGCCTGCCGTACCAGTTGCACGATTTGCGCCAGTATCGTCGCCTGTCCTACCCGCGTCGCCCGCAGTTGAAAACTCCCCGTCAGGTTTAGGGTTGCACCGATCGCCTCATCGCCGGGTTGTTTGTTCACAGGCAAACTTTCTCCGGTCACCATCGATTCATCTACGGTTGAATGACCCGCAATCACAATGCCGTCTACGGGAATCTTCTCCCCAGGACGCACCAGCACCACATCTTCGACTTGCACAGCAGCAATGGGGACATCGATTGCCTCACCGTTGCGAATTAAGCGGGCGGTACGCGCTTGTAATCCGATTAATTGGCGAATTGCCTGGGAAGTTTGACCCCTGGCCCGATGTTCCAACCAGCGACCCAGCAAAATCAAGGCAATTACGACCACTGAGGTTTCATAATAAACTTCCGGCATTAATCCTTGATTGAGGAAAAAATTCGGAAACAAAGTCGCAAAAATCGAATAAAAATAAGCAGCACTCGTACCCAGGGCAATCAGCGTATCCATTGTCGCCCTGTGGCGTCGAAAGGCTTTCCAAGCGTTAATGTAGAACCCGTAACCGCACCAAAATTGCACCGGAGTCGCCAACAACAACTGCAATCCCGGAGAGTGTAACCAGCTTGGAATCCAAGGGAGTTCTAGCCCCACCATCATGGGCAGGGAACCCATCAGCAAAATTGCCCCGATCGCCCCAGCTACCAGAACTTTATGGAATAATTGCCGAAATTCCGCCTTGGTAGCCCGGTTTTCCTCCTCAGAAGGCAAAACTCATCTTCTAGAAGACTGGCGCCGTATCCTGCCGCTGTAACCGCTTTTTGAATTGTTTTGAGATTGGTTTGTCTGGGATTGTAACTAACTGTCGCTTGCTCGATGCCAAAATTCACGCTGCAATCGCTGACTCCTGGAACAGAGCCAATGGTTCGTTCAATATTGCGGGCACAACCAGCACAACTCATGCCCTGTAACTTTAGTGTCAGGGTTTCCATTGTTTGAGAAATCTCCTAACAACAGCAGGAAACTTTATTCTAAACACTCCACTCGGCTGGAAGGTAAAGGCGATCGCAAAAAAACATTATCAAATAAATATTCCCTGAGAGCGGGGTCAGAGCTTTTAATTTAAGGCGTCAAGTCAAAAAGAATTTATGCTAAAAACAAACTAGCTCATTTTCAAAGTAAAGATTATGCCGTTAAACATAAAACTCAAGTCAACCAATACGCGCCTAGTTTCCGGGCTGACATTGACGCTGATAGGAATTCTATTCGCCAGTGATACTTACCACCACAGGTTAGAAGCTTCCCAGCCAGAGAGCAATTCCCCATTGGCACTGCAAAGTCACAACGGTGAAGTTCACCCGCCAGCTTCTCCAGCGCCCCAGGCAGAGAATCACCAAAACCACCAACACGACCCACAAAAACAGCCTGTTTCACCTACTAGCCCTGAAAACACCGTTCCCCAGCAGGGACACGGCTCCCAGGCTCCGGCTCACTCCACCGGCGCTGCTCCCACCCTTCCCCCCATGCCTGACAACCTGCCTCTCTGGATCAACAACAAAGACACCAATCACATCTATCGCAGGCGCGGGCCCTACAACGATGCTGTCTACCAGGTTCCGGCTCTCGCACGGGATCTCAATGCGATCGCCGTGGGCCATGCCTTAGCCTACGAAGATTTAGTGACTGGCAAAGCCGATCACTTAGAAACCCAGGCTTTTGCCAAAATTACCGGGGTTATTCAAAATCCGCCCCGCTTTATGCCCGATGAAGGCAATATTTCTTCAACCTTCGGTCGCCGCTACGGGGTTTTGGAGCAAGTTTTTGAGTGGGCCCACATTTTGCACGCCCAAACCGTAGATGTCCTGGCTAGCCCGGATTTAAGCGACGCCCAAAAAGAAGCGGAAATCGACCGTTTGTATCAGTTTTACCGGGAAAGCGTCCCCTATGCTATTACCGGCTTGCCCCTGCACATGGGTTACCTCGATTCTCAGCCCTACTCCAAAGCGTTTCGCCAGCAATACCCTAAGGTTAATGGACTGTTTTGGGGCTACCACTGGCTGCAAGGAGCCATGTACGACGTTCTCTACGGTAAATCCCCGGAAGAACAGCGTTTAGCTTACGCTACCACCGGCCAGCGCTATAGAGAGGTTGAACTCTACCGCCGCGATCGCCGATTTATGCCGATGTTTGCGGCCCTCAGTCCCCGGTTTGCCGCGCGATTCCCCTATATTTCCAATACTTTTGATAATTTGCACATGCTCCACGATTTGGTCAATGACATTCTCGCCTCTGATTGGATCTCTGAAGCCGAAAAAGAAGAGCAGATTACGCGAGCCATTTGGTTGGTGATGGATGCGAACCATCAAGGGATGAAACCGGGAGAAAAATACGGCAACGACGACCTCCACGATCATCGCTTCACCGAAGGCATTCCCGGCATGGGTCTGATGGTCGGCATCGAAGGCTGGGAGCGAGGCGCCCTCGACCACAACCACCTCCACAACTGAAATCCTGACTTTTTTAGCCTTAATCCTCAAATAGATTAGGATCACTGACAATAATGCCAAAAATTTTGCAAGCTGCCCTAACTGGTAGCACTGTGCTAGGGATGCTCATTCCTAGCGCCGTTTACGGGGTTGATCACAACAATCTAGATGCGGGCCGTCCCCTCTCCTTTGATGACGCCGAAAGCATCGGACGGGGTGAACAATCTCTGGAGTTAGGGGCTGCCTTGGTTGTCCCCAGCGATGAGGCGGTGGGCGGCGAGTTTGACGTGGAATATCTCTATGGATTTGCCCTCAATACCCACGTTATCCTCGGCATTGACCCGCAAGTGGGGGGGCGGGCCGACCCAGGGGACACCAATTTTGACCCAGGGGATCTGTCTTTAGGGGTTCTGCATAATTTCAACCGGGAATTTGACGCCGTTCCTGCCTTTGCCCTGCGCCTGGATGCGGCCTTTCCCACGGGACGGGACTCGGACGGGGTGAATTTTCGCCTGCGGGGCATTGCCAGTAAAACTCTCGGACAATCCAACCGCCTCCACCTGAACCTGGATCTGGAACTGTCCACCGCCAGCGATGAGGGCGATCGCAGCGTGATTCCGGGGGCGATCTTGGGTTATTCCCGGCCTTTGGGGATTCCGCGCCGTTTCGATCGCACCTTTTTGGCAGAAATTGGCCTGCGCGCTGGGGAAGAAGCCGATGGAGCGGCGGTTTTTTCCCTTGGGGTGGGACTGCGCCAACAGATCGGCAAACGCAGTATTTTTGATCTGGGCGTGCAAAGCAATTTAACCGGTAGCAACGAGGAGCGCAACGATTTTCGCTTGGTTACGGGCTATTCTTTAAGCTTTTAAGCCCTTGATTTTTCGGGGAGCCTGGGTCAAACTTTCAAAAAAACTGCCCCAACAGATACCTGCTGAGGCGATCGCCAAACTCGATCGTAGCTTGTTGGGAGTCGGTTAGATGGCAGAGAAATAAACCTTGGATTCCTTGGGCTTGGGAACCATGGTCTTGCTGCCTTCAACCCATTCTGCCGGACAAACTTCATCGGGGTGGGATTGAACGTATTGAACCGCTTTGAGAGTACGCAGGGTTTCTTCAACGCTCCGACCAAAGGAGAGGTTATTGATGGTCGCGTGCTGGATAATGCCTTCCTTGTCGATGAGGAACAGGCCGCGCCAGGGCAACGCCCCGCATCGGGATCGAGGACGTTGTAGGCTAGGCTGATTTCTTTCTTGATGTGGAGACCATCGGATACTTCACATCGCCGACACCGCCATCT
>JAAUTE010000011.1 GCA_012031815.1 Chloroflexaceae bacterium | reverse complement strand
GATCGAGAACCCCAGCGTCATTGTCTGGATTGGGACTTGCACCACAGAAATCATCAAAATGGATTTGGAAGGGATTGCGCCGAAACTAGAAGCAGAAATCGGCATCCCCATCGTGGTAGCTCGCGCTAACGGCTTAGATTATGCCTTTACTCAAGGAGAAGACACGGTGCTAGCGGCGATGGCCCAGCGCTGTCCTACCAAAGCCCCGGAAGCGGAAAAAGAGGAGCGCAACGGCATCCAGAAACTCCTACACTTTGGGCGCAAAAAAGAAGATTTAGCGGCAGAAGAGTCGGAATATGCCCAACACCCGCCGTTAGTGTTGTTTGGCTCTCTGCCCGACCCGGTGGTGACCAATTTGACCCTGGAGCTGAAAAAACAAGGCGTCAAGGTTTCTGGCTGGCTGCCGGCTAAGCGCTACACCGAATTACCTGTGGTGGAAGAAGGTTATTATGTCAGCGGCGTCAATCCCTTCCTCAGCCGCACGGCCACAACCCTGATGCGGCGGCGCAAGTGCAAGCTCATGGTTGCCCCCTTTCCCATTGGCCCGGACGGTACGCGAGCTTGGCTGGAGAAAATCTGCTCGGTGTTTGGCATTGAACCCCAGGGTTTAGCAGAACGGGAAGCCCAAATTTGGGAAAGCCTGGAAGATTACATCAAACTCATTCGCGGCAAGTCAGTTTTCTTCATGGGCGACAATTTGCTAGAGATTTCTCTGGCTCGCTTCCTCATCCGCTGTGGCATGACCGTGGCTGAAATCGGCATTCCCTACATGGACAAGCGCTATCAAAAGGGAGAGCTAGACCTGCTAGAGAAGACCTGCCGGGAGATGGAGTCTCCGATTCCCACCATTGTCGAAAAACCAGACAATTACAACCAAATTCAGCGCATCAAAACATTGCAACCCGATCTAGTGATTACGGGCATGGCCCACGCCAATCCCTTAGAAGCGCGAGGAATCAACACAAAATGGTCGGTAGAGTTCACCTTCGCTCAAATCCACGGCTTTTCTAACGCCCGCGACATCCTGGAGCTTGTGACTCGTCCTCTGCGCCGCAACAACAGCCTCAAAGATTTAGGCTGGGACAAACTGGTCAAGGAAGCCGCTAACGTTTAATGAGTTGCCAGCGGGTTTAAGCAAACCGGAACAGTAAACAGCTCGGATTTGGGTTTAATGCTATCATAAACCTCGGATCCGAGCTTTTCTTATCACAAAAACTAAGGGTCTTCCTGCTCAAAATCTTCTAGCGAAGAGGATTCGGGCGGCTGTTGCGATCGCCGATCGATCACAAAAACCGAGACGAGACCTGTTACACCAGACAAGCCAATAAAAGTACCAGGAACTTGTGCGCCCATAACAGCCACAATAGAACCAGCAACGATGGCAATTGTACCAATACTAAACCCAAAAATTTGTCCAACTCGCTTTTCGGAACGTCCCTGTCGGCGATCGGCAATTTCAGCATTAATCAGTTTTTCCTGCATTTTATGTCTATGTTCTTCTTCCCTTTCAGCCATAGCAATAATTCTGTTTGCTGCATCTGGCTGAACGCGGTTGTATTGCTCTAAAAGAGCAGGAGGTGGAATAGGGCCGACAAAGCTTAAACTTTCCACTTTTTGAACACTAGGAGGTGTCAGTGAAGAGCCGTCTTGGGACGACTCTCTATCTAATGAAAGTTGAGTCTGAGTATCAAAAGGCAGATCGTTCATTCTTATTTTCTGCCTTTTTTAAGGTGTCCATTGTTACTTGAAAGTATGAACCAACTTTTTCCCAATCAGATTCCAAGGACTCAGCATCAGATAAGGGACTTGAGAAATCAATAGGAGAAAACCTCAGATATTGAGAAGACTGTGGCATCAGGTTTAAGACAGAACCCATACCACTAGTTAGGTTTCTTCTCAAAGAGGAGCCTTTAACCGAATCAACATTTTTTCTCTTTAGAAAAGCTTTGGAGCTGATTCTAGGCTGATGGTTAAACTCGGCAAAGGATTTGTAATAGTTTTTCATGTCTTGCAATGAAATACTTCGATTGGATAATTGATTCGAGGAAAGTCCAGCACGGGCTTTTGTCCACGGGTATTCAGAATGAGTTAAATTTTCTAGATATTTAGCACTCATTCGACCATAAGCTTCCCAAACAAGATTTACAATCTCCTGTTCGTCAGCCGTCGTCTGGCAATTCGGTTCACTGCCTGGAGCATGTATTGTATTGCATCTGTAGACCTTGAATTCCCGATATACTTCGGGGATCGCAGGCCCGTGAACCCAAGCTTGAATTTCTTCAAAAAACAAAGGTTTATTTCTAAAAACGAGACTCCAAGCCTGAGCGTAATAAAGAAGCTTTTGAAGTTTCAGCGGAGTAACCCCACCTGGAGTACCCTCTTTAGCTTTAGAAAGTAGGTAGGGAATTATTTTAAATACGCTCTTCATATCTTGTTCCCAATAATTTAATACCTTTCCATCTCCTATTTTAAAAGACCTACGCTCCTGACACCTTGTCCTCTAGGATGGTGATCCAGAACTAGCCGTTCCCCCCCCCAAGCTGGGAACTAAAAGATCAACCGTTCTCTCGAATGAGGATAACATTGACTACGATGTATCATCAATAGTTAATGTTGGGCTTTAAACAAACTTCCTTAAACCGCTACAAATCGAGGTATTTTCTTGGATACGCTAAATATAACGATCAAAATAAGTTTGCCTCAAGCCCAAGACGGGTTAGATGAAATGATATTCCATTATTTGCAGTTAATTGGTCTGACTTTGGTTGAAAAGCGCTTCTAGGGCTTCGGCTACCAGTTGGTTCATAGGGCGGCCTTGAGCTTGAGAGAGTTCCTTGAGGCGCTCGTAGACGGCATCGGGAATGCCCACGCGATGGCGATTCTTGCGGACTCGGCCCGCGATCGCAGAAGCTTCCGGCTCGACCACTTCATTAATAGCTTCTTCCCCCGCATCGGATTGGGGACTGACGGGCAGAGATTCGTAACCCACCGTAAATTCCCGAATGGCGTCAAATCCTACGCGATCGCAAAATTCACCAAAGCTTTCTCCCGGTTGGCGCTCTTGCTTGAAGTAGGCAAAAATCGGCTCCAGAAACGACTCTAGCTGAGCAAGGGCCATGCGATCGCTGTAAGCCTGGGCCAGGCGAGTTTGATCGGGGTTGCCGCCTAGCCAAACCTGGTAATGGCCGGGAACACTGCCCACAAAGCCCAACTCTGCCATGTAAGGACGAGCGCAGCCGTTGGGGCAACCCGTCATGCGAATCACCATAGATTCCGCGGCCAAACCCAGTTTTTCCAGCAGATTTTCGATGCGACTGATAACGCCAGGTAGAACCCGTTCCGATTCCGTAATCGCCAGTCCACAGGTCGGCAGCGCCGGACAAGCCATTGAATAGCGCGTCAAGGGCGAAATGGCCTCCGGGGAAGTGTGGACGCCGTGGCGATCGAAGAGTTGCTGCAAGGGAAGCTGCTGAGATGGTTCGATTTCGTAGAGAATGACGTTGTGATTGGGCGTTAAGCGCAGGGGCAGGTCAAATTGGGCGATCGCTTCCCGCAAGGCGGTTTTTAAGCGAAAACTACCTTCGTCCTTAATACGGCCATTTTCCACCGAGAGTCCCAAAAAGAGTTTGCCGTCGCCTTGGTCGTTCCAGCCCAAATAATCCTGATATTTCCACTCAGGCAGGGATTTAAACGGCTCCAGCCCTTTACCTAGATAACTCTCAACTTTGCTCCGAAACGCTTCGACGCCCCCAATCTTCTAGCAAATACTTCATGCGGGCGTGGCGACGGTCTTGGCGATCGCCATAATCGCGCTGGACGGCAACGATGGCTGTCATGAGATCAAACACATCGGCTTTATCGACGTAGCCAATGGGATCGGCCAGGCGCGGAAAGGTTTCTTCTTTGTTGTGGGTGCGGCCCAAGCCTCCACCGGCCAAGACGTTAAATCCAGCTAATTTCGCCCGCTGCATCGAGCATGACCACGAGAGCGACATCATGGGTGTACAAATCTACGGAATTATCCCCCGGAACCGTCACGCAGCACTTAAATTTACGGGGCATGTAGCGATCGCCGTAAAGGGGTTCTTCCTTATTGGCAAAGATTGTGCCATTGCCGTTGCGCTGGCGGGCGGCTTTCACGGCGGGGTCTTCTTCAGCACTGAGGAATTTTTCCCCATCCAGCCAAATTTCGTAGTAAGCGCCGGTTTGAGGCTTCAGGAGGTCAGCAATCTTATTGGCATATTCCCACGCAACCTGATACTCAGTCCGAGTTTTGTAGGGAGCGGGAGGAGCCATGACATTGCGGTTCAAATCACCGCAGGCTCCCAAGGTTGACCCTAGGCTGCGAATAATTGAGGAAATAACGGTTTTTAAATCTTTTTTGAGAATGCCGTGGAGCTGAAAGCCCTGCCGCGTCGTTGCTCTCAATGTGCCGCTGCCATACTCGTCCGCAAGGCGATCCAGGGTCAAATACAGTTGGGGCGGAATCAATCCCCCCGGATTGCGGGTACGTAACATGAACTGGTAGTCGCGATCGCGGGTATCCCGATTGTCCTGCTGATAGGAACCGTGGAATTTGAGGATCTGGACGCCATCCTTGGAAAAATGGTCGCTATTTTCGGTTAATTCGCTTAAAAGGGGTTCGCGAAGATAATTACTGGTTACTTTGAGGCTTTCCAGCTTGGAGAGCTGGGATGAAGAAGGCGTTAGCGTATTGGTCATCTCTCAGGGGCACTGCTTAACAAATATTATTTGCGGTAAGTCGATCGGGATTCCGCCCATTAGCTCTATCTTAACGTTCCTGGTTTGGCTGACAGTTTTACAATTTATGTTGTTGAATCTGGTGAAAGTTCTGGCTTTTTGCTTGCCTAGAGGCGATCGCACCGAGACCTAAGCGAAGCAGTCCAGGCACGAAGGCCAAACTTAATTCAATTCGTTTTAGAGTGAATGGGGCACGATCTGGCGGCGGGAGTATGCCCGGAATCAAAAACCCTAAACGGGTTAGATTTTCTAATATCTTTTGATACTTGCCGTTGTCGGCGAGCCGAAGTTTGTCTGGATGAACTTTGTCAAGCAGAGAGAGATTTGTGACGATTAAACGTGCAGAAATTACTGTTGTCTTATCCCGCAATTGGTTTTGGCGCACCTTGGCGCTTTTAATAGCGCTATTCTACGGTTTCCTGGCGCTGAGAGAAGCTTTTGCCGGAGAATATCTCATTTCTGACGACGGACGACAGCATATTTTTTGGCTGCAACGGTATGTCGATCCGAGGCTATTTCCTCAGGATTTGATTGCCGATTATTTTCAAACCGTCGCTCCGGCGGGCTATAAATTTCTTTACTGGCTGGGAGCACAACTGGGCTTGACTCCCATTTTCTTTAGCAAATTATTGCCTATTATTTTGCTGACGGTGACGGCAGCTTACTGTTTCGAGGTCTGTCTTGGATTTTTTCCGGTTCCGGCGGCGGCGGCTTGCGCCTCGGTGTTGTTGAGTCAGGGATTGGCAATGACCGATGCTATCTTTTCAGCAACGCCCAAAGCTTTTATTTATCCCTTATTTTTAGGGTTTAGCTATTATTTACTGCGGGAATCTCTTTGGGGCTGTAGCTTAGCGATTTTACTCCTGGGATTGTTTTATCCCCAGATGATGCTGGTAGCAGCGGGGCTATTGTTGGTGCAGATGCTCCCGTGGCCGAAAGATCGATCGCGCTTAATCGCCCATCGACCCAAGTTGTGGCTGTGCGGGGTAGGCTTGGGGATTGCGGCGGCAATTTTGCTGATTTATGCCCTAACGACCACAGAATTTGACCCAGTTGTCTCGGTAGCGCAAGCTCGGAGGATGCCAGAATTTTTAGCGGGGGGGGCGATCGCGGTTTTTCGACGATGACGATCCGGCGTGGTTTTGGCTGAACGGTCGGGGGGGGCTTGCGCCTGGCCTCGGCCCTGACACCAGTGACCAACGCGGCGGGGTTTTTGTTGTTGATTCTACCCTGGTTTCCCAGGCAATTTCCCTTGGTGCGGCAAATAAAGCCAAATATCAGGCTGCTACCCCAATTGGTTGCCGTTTCCCTGGCGCTGTTTCTCGCGGCCCATGCTCTGTTGTTTCGGCTGCACCTGCCGTCTCGCTACACGGGCCACAGTTTTCGTATGGTGATGAGCTTGGCGGGGGCGATCGCCTTAATCATCTTGATTGACAGTGCTTGGCGGTTTTGGCAGCCCAGGTGGGCAGTGGCCGTTACAGGATTAATGGCGGCAGGAGTGCTATTTTATCCGCTTTTTGTGGAAGATTTTCCCATAACTTCCTATAAAGTGGGGACGGCCGGGCCGCTCTATGAATTTTTCCAGAAACAGCCCACAGATAGCCTTATTGCTTCCCTATCCGACGAAGCCGATAATTTACCCAGTTTTGCGGCGCGCTCGATTCTGGTGGGTCGCGAATATGCCATTCCCTATCACCTGGGCTACTATCGAGAATTCCAAAAACGGGTGTCTGAACAGCTTATCGCCCAGTATAGTTCTAATCCTGCCGATCTTGAAAGTTTTATTCACAAATACAACGTCGATTTCTGGCTCCTGCGGCCCCAGGAATTAACCCTCGACTTTCTGGCGGGCGATCGCTGGCTCCAGCAATATGGCTCGGCGGCCCAAACAGCTCAAACGGGGTTAAAAAACGGAAATTTACCAGCCTTGCAGCAAAAAATAACTGATTGCCTGGTTTTTCAATTTCAAGATTTGGTGGTACTAGAGGCGAACTGTACAGCCCAGCCGGTTGAGAAATGACCCGAAGGCGTCCGGCGCGGTTATTCAGCCTTCCCCCCCCGGTTATCCCCACCTGGATGGCCAGAGAAATTTGCCAGAATAAAAATCAATTCTCGCGATCGATAAAGAAAGACAAATGAGCAATCCCGGCACGGCTATTTACCAGTGGTATCGCAGTATCATCCGCAATCCCCAATATCGTTGGTGGGTTATTTTGGGTACGCTACTTTATCTGCTTAGCCCAATTGACATTTCTCCCGATTTGATTCCAATTATTGGACAGATCGACGATATTGCCATCCTGACTCTGTTGGTGGCTGAAATTTCCCAAGTTATGTTTGATTTCATCAAAAACCGCCAAATTCCCAGGCAGCCCGTCACGGAAGCTGAGGGCAGGGAAACCGTTGATGTTTCAGCCGTTTCTCTGAAATAGAGTTGTTTTTCCAGCAAGCATGACTAAAATAAGCAGATTTGCCTACTGCTGACGACCTATGCTTGCTTTTTGTCTTTCAGCTGAGTTTTTCAAGCTGTTTTTCAGGCTTTGTGGGTGTTAAATTAAGATTTTATAGTTCTTGCATAGGGTATGTCTGTAACGGTCGTCGAAATCCTATCGGCTGAGGAAATTCGCCGCACCCTGACTCGTCTGGCCTCAGAGGCGATCGAAAAAACCAGAGATTTATCGCAACTGGTGCTCCTAGGCATCTACACCCGAGGACTTCCTTTGGCCAGCGCGATCGCCGAGCATATTCGCGACCTGGAGCAGATTGAGGTTCCGGTGGGGGCATTAGACATTACTTTTTATCGGGATGACTTAGACCGCATTCGAGTGAGAACCCCGCAGAAAAACTATATTCCCTGGGATTTAACGGGAAGAACTGTTGTTTTAGTAGATGATGTCATCTATAGCGGGCGTACCATCCGTGCAGCCCTGAATGCGGTCAATGAGTTTGGCCGGCCGCAAGCCATTCGTTTGATGGTGTTAGTAGATCGCGGCCACCGAGAATTACCGATTCACCCTGATTTCACCGGAAAACAGCTTCCCACCGCCACTGGAGAACAGGTCAAAGTTTACCTGCAAGCAACGGACGGACGGGATGCCGTTGAGTTAATTAAACCCCTTAAATAGCTGTTTTTAGGGATTAGTAGGCAGCGGGACTAGCAGTGGTGAATTGGGAGCCGAATTTCCGGCGACTGGAACCAGTTGGGGTTGTAGTTGATAAACTCGCGTCACCGCCTGGGTTGGGCAGCATTGGGGATCGCTGGGGCCTGGCTCGACCATTTTTAACTCCGGTTTTTCCTCGGCAATGGTCAGGGATTGAACCTGCACGCGATCGCCTAAAAACTGGCTATACAACGATTTTAGTCCGTTTTCGGTGGTTAAAATTGGGGTTAAATAGCTAAAAATTCCCGAACTGTCCGAATTTACGATTAATAAAACCACCGCATCTTCTCTGCCATCTCCATTCAAATCGCCAAAGGCCACGAATCCCTCGTGATCGACCAGATTAACCGCAAAGCGTTGGGCTGTATTTTCAAAAGTGCCACTTTTTAGGGTAAATTTGTCGTAATTGGGCAAGGAATACTCTCGATTTTTAAGTTGATTCAGCTTAGCGCACCAGGCTTGTTTGTGCGGCGACCAAACCTCACGGGTCAGGCAGTTGTACCATTCTTGGTTAACAACAGGCGTCACGCCTTCGGCGATCGCAGTGGGGAGCACGGCGCTCAAAGCAATCAGGGAAAATGACAAAAGTTTCATGGGCATTACTTACCGGGGTCTATTCTTGGAAAATACGCCTTATTCGGCAAAGAGCAAGGAAAGTTGCGGATTTTGCGACTAATGGGTTAACGGCGATCGCCGATAAAGAGTAAAACTAAAAACACTTTGCGGCATTAATATGGTGGTGTCAATTAGCTAGCATGACCGCGCTCTGAGGTGAGCAATGAAGAAATTTTTACTTTCCTGCTTGTTTATTGTGGGTTTAGCTCTGGCTCTATTCCATTTTCCCGGACTGGCGAGCCAGGGTGAGTTTGATTCTTTGATCATTGATTTTCGCGATGACTTAACCCCGGCTGAGGTGAGCCAACAACTGGATCGCCTGCAAGTCAAGTTTCAACAAGCGCCGAGACTCAATAGTATTTTTTCTGCAGCCGATCGGGTTTATCTGGTGGCAGGAGACGCCAAACGGCTCAAAGCGCTGCGGCGATCGCCCTGAAAGCCTTGACAGAATTTATTGAACCTAACTATATTTATCGTGCTCTGGAAGTTCCCAACGACCCTGACTACGTTAAACAGTGGAATTTGCGGAGTATTGCCGTTGAAACCGCCTGGGATGACAGTAAGGGCGAAGGAACCACGGTTGCGGTCATTGATACCGGGATAGCGCGGGTTCCCGACCTGATGGCCACCCAGTTCGTCGCTGGCTACGATTTTGTCAGCGATGACGAAGATGCCACCGATGACAACGGCCACGGAACCCACGTTGCCGGAACCATCGCCCAATCCACCAACAACGGCTTTGGGGTCGCAGGCATCGCCTATAAAGCCGCGTTGATGCCCTTGAAGGTATTGAGCCGCAGTGGCAGCGGTACGGTTGCTGACATTGCTGAAGCGATTCGGTTTGCGGCAGAGCGTGGCGCAGATATCATCAATTTAAGTTTGGGCGGCGGCGGTTCCAGCGAACTCCTGCAAGAGGCGATCGCCTACGCCCACGGGAAAGGTGCGGTGATCGTGGCAGCCGCAGGGAATGCCAACCGCAACGCCGCGGACTATCCGGCTCGCTATCCCCACGTTATCGGCGTAGCCGCCACGGATTCAGCCAGATTAAAAGCTCCTTACTCTAATTTTGGTGCGGGGGTTGATATTGCCGCTCCAGGTGGAAGCAACACGGGTAGAATCCTGCAAAATACCCTTGATCCAGCGACTGGAGAGGCGATTTTTGCAGAATTTCAGGGAACGAGTATGGCTGCTCCCCACGTGGCGGGCGTTGCCGCCTTGATTAAATCCGCTGGCATCAAAGATCCTGAAGCCGTCAGCCGGGTGCTGTTGGAGTCGGTGAATAAAGTCGCAGAAGACCCCCTCAACCATTACGGCGCGGGCCAGCTCAATGCCGAAAAGGCCGTTCAAGTGGCGATGAAGGGAAAAATCACCTTCCGGGACTTTTTCCGCTGGCTGCGGGAGAATGGCTACCTCAGTCCCGGTTTTTGGCTGGATGGCGGGGCGGTGGCGCTTCTACCGAAGTTGGCCATGGTCATTGTTTCTTACTTAATTGCCTGGTTTTTGCGTACCTACTTGCCCATTTGGAGCTGGACGCTGGGTAGCGGCATTATTTTTGGCAGTTCTGGGCTGTTTGTGCTGCAAGGCTTCTACATTTTCGACCTGCCCCAGTGGCCCTTCCGCTTGCTTGGTAGCTCGATTCCTGAATTGGGGAATACCGTTACGGCGACCGCTCAGCTCAATCCTCTGTTTGCCAGCGTCTTGATTCCCTTGCTGCTGGTGGGGCTGTTGCTCGGCCATCCCCGCTGGAAGTGGCTGGCCATTGGGTCAGCGATCGGGGTTGCCGGTTGTCTGATGGTCAGCGCCGTCGTTGCTCCCTCGGTTTGGGGCTTGGGGGAAACGGTTTCCCGGATTTATCTGCTGGCTAATGGATTGCTCTGTGTTGGGCTAGCTTACCTGGCCAGTAAGCCCGATGTTGCCCGCCCCAGTACGGTTTGATTTTTGCAGTATAATTCAGCGGACTAGGGCTATAAATGCCCTTTCCTGCTCAAGTTTCCAGGATTTGAACCAAGGTTATTGACCGGCAACCGATAGCGCTGATTTCCTCTCCGGTAGCGGACGCCGCAAGCACAGGTATATGGTCGGGCCAAGTAAGGGGAGCAGCGCCACCGGCCAAAACCAAGCTGAATGATTCATCTCGCGCCGCGCCAAATCGTCGCCCAGCAATGTCGGAAATAGCAGGCACAATAGGCAGAAATCCAGACTCATAACTTGAATAAAAGCGATTTGTCTGCCATTGTCTCAGGAAATCTACCCAATCCCCATAGAAAAGTCCCCCGCCCAGTAAAATCAAGGTCGCGATCGCCAAAATGATGCCATTCCAGCGGGAGTCGAGGAATTTGAGGAGCCAGTTTTTCTCGCCCGTAAAATCGGGATTGGGGGCACGCAGGATCAGGTAAGGCAGCAGGGCAAAGGCTCCCACCCCAAAAGAGGCGATCGCGAAGGGCCAAGCCCAAATTTTCTGATTTTTGCCGTCAATGAAGAGCACACTGGCATAAATGAGCGGCCAAACCCCCATAAGATTGAATAGCGCAATTACCAGGGGATTAATGCCTGCCCACTGACCCGTTGCCAGGTTTTGAATCAGTTCCAGCGTTCCGGGGCGGTCGGGTGGGGCAAAGCTAACGGCATAGATGATCAGGCTGAGCCACAGCGAAGTTAAGCCAATTCGCCTTAAACGGGTGCGTTTGTGGGTTTCCATCTTGCCTTGCAGAAGTCAAACACGCTCACTTTATCTCATTGATTTCAGCTCAGCAAAGGGCGATCGCCAAATCCTTACAGCTAATAACCCAGACCCTTACAGCCATCCTGCCGGCGAGGAAAAACTGAAGGGACTGGGTCAGTTAAAGGGTTTTATCCCTTAGGATTAGTAGCCGCGAGAGAAACCGCCGCCACCACCGCGACGGCCACCACCACCACCACCGGAGGGGCCTTTGTTTTCGCGAGGTTTGGCTTTGTTGACTTTGATATCGCGATCCATCCATTCTGCGCCGTCTAGAGCTTCAATGGCCGCATCTTCTTCTGCTTCCGTGTTCATTTCCACAAAGCCAAAGCCACGCTTGCGACCGGTTTCGCGATCGACCGGCAGATGAACCCGCTGAACAGAACCATATTCAGCAAAAACTGCCGTCAAATCGGCTTCAGTAACCTCATAGGAGAGGTTGCCTACGTAAATCGACATAAATTTGTTCTCCAAAACCAGAGATGTGTAGGGAGTTAGATTTCGGAGAGTTTGCTAATACAAAACGCGAAAAATCGTCAATACTAGAAACAAACACCGTAACCGAATAATTAAACTCGACTCTTATCCTAACACCCGCATTAAATTTCAGCCGAAAAATCTTTCCAGAGTAACTTTTTATTGTTGAGATTTGCGATCGCCCACCCAAGCCAGTTGAGTGATTTTGGCGATCGCGAACCGGGTTTGATGCGGATGCATTCCTCAGGATTGATGCCAGAAACCCGTCTTGGTTGGCAAAAGCTACAGGGATTTAGAATTTATTAGCATCGGCGGCGGCGCCGCCTGTTGTACCAACTTTTCCAGAAGGGCGGGCGCGAGCGATCGCACCAAACCGCCAGCCAAGTTTGCCAGCCCACCAGAATCTCCGAGGAACCCCGGCGCAGCCCCCTGACCAAGGCTTGGGCGACTTTTTCCGCCGTAGTTGGGCTAACCCAGCGAAACCAATTAAACTCTCGCACCATGTCGGTATCAGTCAAGGATGGCAGCAAAGCACTGACCTGGACGTTGTAGGGCGCTAACTCTCCCCGCAATGCCTGAGTAAAGCCCAGGATGGCGAATTTGGTGGCACAGTAGGTGGCCATGGTGGGGGCGGCAATTTTGCCCATGAGGCTGGAGACATTGACAATGTGACCCTGACGGCGAGCGGCCATGCGGCGAGCAATGGGACGGGTAAGCGCGTACATTCCTACTAAATTAGTCGCGATTTCCGACTCAATTTGCAATAAGCGAGCTTTGAGGAACGACGTTTGATGGGCAACCCCGGCACAGTTAACCAGCAAATCGATGGGGCCATAGTCCCGCCAAGTTTGGGCAGCGGCTACGTTTACGGCCTGGGGCTGGGTTAAATCCATCGGTAAGGCGATCGCTTCAACGTTGTGAACGGCGATTTCGGCAGCGACCTCATTTAAACGGTTGACATCTCTGGCAACGAGCAAGATACGACTTACCCCCTGTTTGGCTAGCTCTAGGGCGATGGCACGACCAATGCCGCGAGAAGCCCCGGTAATGAGGGCAGTTTTTCCCAATAGATTCATGAGTCAACCTCCATGAAGTGACGTTTCGCTAAGGAGTCTCCTGGAAATATGCCCGGTAAGGGTTCAACGGCGAGGAGACAAGGACAGCGATGGGTTGAAATTTCTCGAAATCAACAGTTACGGAAATGCTGAATTCACTAGAAAGCGCTAATTCCCGAACTAAGCGCATTGCCAACGGTAATTGCCGATAAAAAACGCAAGATTGGATTGCCAGTCAGTTTTTCTTTGCTGTTTAGCGGCCGGTTGACCAGACCGACTCGCCCTATGCCGAAGTTAGCACCGGGATCAAGCAGATGTAACAAAAATCAATAAAGTTTAAAAAAATTTACATTTCCCGTTTGCCCTCTCAGGAAGAACTTTTTGGCAATTAACTGGGGAAATCAACGATTGATAGCGATTTAATCGGGTTTTTACAGATAGGCTTGGCGATCGCCAACGGGAACGATCCTGAGAAAAGGAAGGCTGGCTGAGAAGCGATCGCCAGGAAGTTCCATGGCTGCCACTCAGGAAAAAAGCCTGGGAGACGCGCCCCCAGACCTGAATGTTTCGACAAAAAACGGCTAATTTTCTAAAAACTAAAGGTGGTGCGCACCGCGCCGATCACTTGATCTTCATTACCACTGTTGCCATTGGGCGAGGTAATCCAGATAACACCGGGCGTAATAGCAATATTGTCGCTGATTTGATACTCGTAGAAGGCTTCGACATGGAGGGAAAAATCCTCGTCTTCGTTCTCTTGTCCGGGAATGTTTAGGTTAGAATCCACGACAAAAGGTTCAGAGCCGACGATAATTCCACCAACACTGCCTTCTTTGCCCAAATCCGGGAATCCCAGGGTGACTGCCCAGTTGACAATCTCTTGGCTGCCCCGATTGAGCAAGCCGTCAAAGGACTCTAGGGTTCGCACGAAGCTGTACGCGCCCCAGCCGCCCAACACAAAACGCTCGCCGATGCGCCAGGTAAACTGCACGCCGTAGGAATCGCTGGCGGTGGGCAAGTCTTCGATCTCCAGCTCATCCTCCGCAAAAAAGGCCAAATTCGCCAGGCGCGTCCCGGTTCCGGTGTCGGTTTGGCGATAACTATGCACGTAGGTAAAGCCAATACTAAACGGATCGACTGGAGTAAGGGTTAACTGGGCGATCGCGGTGAAGGGGCCATTGAACAAACCCGACCCCGATACTGGTTCATTGGCGGGATTGGCGAGATAACCGGCGGTCAGCAAAACTTTGTCGCCAATTTCCTGAATAATTGCCAAACCAGCATCTTCCTGCTGAAAATAAATCGGGTTGCGCGTGCCAAAAGCAGAAATCGCTCCCTCCGCACCGTCTCCATCCAGGAAGTTCAAGGTGGGCGTGAAGTCGTCCGATGCGCCCCCCGCCGCTGCCACGTAGATTTGGGTAGATGCCGTCAGCGGGAACACATAAAACAACACCTCTAACCCCACACTGTTGCCATCCGGCTGAGCGAAGCCGATTTCCCCTTGGGGCAGCCCGGTCACGCTGCTAAATTCAGGAAAATTTCCGGCAGACAATCGGGTGAATAGCTCGTCTTCTCCGGTAAAGCTGGTAAATAGCTCCAGGCGGACGCGATCGCCAAACACCGTAATGCGGTCTGCATCGCCACCATCGTCAAAATCCTCGCCGCTAAAAATCTGTCCCACAGCAAAGATGACCTGTCCTTCTAGCTTGGTTGTCGTGGAAAAATTATTGTCCTCCAGGAAAGCAACCCGGCCTTCCAAATTATCAATCCTTGCCCCTAAAGCCGCCAATTCCGCCTCAAATTCTTGAACGAGCCGCTGTAAGGTCGCCAAATCCTCCCGCGCCACCGCCTCGCTTTGGGCAATGAGGCGCTCAATGGCGTTTAAGCAGGAATTTAACCCCGCCGCAAATTCATAGCGGGTCAGGGCTCGATTACCGCGATAGGTGCGATCGGGATAGCCTTCGATACACCCATAGCGCTCGACTAAACTCCGCAGGGCCTCAAAAGCCCAATCCGAGGGCGACACATCCTGTAACTCTCGCACATCACTCACCTGCCCCGTGGCGCGACTGGGCACCAGATCACGGTTGTAGCGCTCTACCTGGTTCAAAAGATCGCCATCGCTGGCTTGGGCCAGCAGAGAAGGAGTTGGGTTGGCGATGCTAGCGAAGAGTTCAGGTTGAATCTCCCCAGCCGTTGCGCTCGTTGCCGCCAAAATCCCCAAGAAAACGCCAAGATTTCCCGCAAAAATGCGTGATCCTACCTTGATTGTTGCCATAGTCCTCACACTCTAATAAATCAATTCCGTTCTAGGGCAACCGCTCATAATTTCTAACGAAGTTGCGCCTAGACAATTATCTTATCGCAACTTCTTGAGACTCATTCTCAAATTATTAAGGATAGACTGCTTTGACTGCCTGTAAAACCAAGGGAAATTCCAGAAGCTCTCCACCCTTTAATAGTAATTAATATCATTAAATTGGGCAGGCTCAGCTTTAACAGGCTGGGTATACCCCTACAAGCGCCATCAACAGTTGTGATCGCATCCCCTGGCCGGGGAAAGGGTAATTTCCCAAGGGGCTATGGCTAGCTGAAAAAGAGTTGCTATTGTCAATTTCTGGATACCAGTCTCTCCCTGGGGCAGGAGGCAGCTTTAAATGGTAGAAAAATAATAAAAAGTACCGCACTTAACCCTATGCCTCCACGCTGGCCCCGCCTACCCGATCGCCAAGACCCCGCCTACCGCAAACTTGATGACCGCATGAATTTTGCCCTACACGTCGCCATTTTTGCCGCTAGCAATTCCGGTCTTTGGTTTGTGAGAACTCTCAAAGGGGCTGCCTGGCCCTGGACGGTGTGGGTTACCGGCCTCTGGGCCGCGGTTCTCCTGCTGCATCTCATCTATATTCTTGCGATCGCCGATTATTCGGTTAAAACCAATGGCTAAACCTGGCACAACTCAAGATATCGAAGCTTTAGCGGCGGAAATTGGCGATAAAATCTACATGGACATCGCCAAATGGCATCTGTACCTCTGTGACGCCCACTTGCACACCACCGTTGCCGAGCGAGCCTATCCCCTCGTTGCTGACAAAACTGTCACCGAAGACGCCGTTATCAAAATGCTGGAAGCAATTTCCGTTCCCCTCGGTGGCGGGCGCACTCACGTCGCCTTGCTCAACCTTCTGCCCCTGCAATGTCAAGTCAACTTGGTTGACATACTCGAAGATTATCAGCGCAATTTATAAATTTCCCTGAAGCCAAGCGGTGCCGGAGGCTTATTGCCTCTCACCGACCCTAAAGCACAGAAAAGGAGAGAGGAGCCAACTGGGGTCAAGCTCAGCAAAGATCCCCGAACCGCCGCCCCTGATGCTAAAATCTCATTTGCTGCGATGGGAAAAATTATGGCAGAAACCCTATTGTTTAATGCTTTGCGAGAGGCGATCGACGAAGAAATGAACCGAGATGGCACTGTATTCGTTCTGGGAGAAGATGTTGGTCACTACGGCGGTTCCTACAAAGTCACTAAAGATCTCTACGAAAAATATGGCGAATGGCGGCTTTTGGATACGCCCATCGCCGAAAACAGCTTTACTGGACTCGCCGTAGGCGCGGCCATGACCGGGTTGCGGCCCATTATCGAAGGCATGAATATGGGTTTTTTGCTGCTCGCCTTCAACCAAATTGCCAATAATGCGGGCATGTTGCGCTACACTTCCGGCGGTAACTTTAAAATTCCCCTGGTTATTCGCGGGCCGGGTGGGGTGGGACGCCAACTGGGGGCCGAACATTCCCAACGACTGGAAGCCTATTTCCAAGCGGTTCCTGGCATCAAAATGGTAACCTGTTCGACCCCCTACAATGCCAAAGGCTTATTAAAATCCGCCATTCGAGATGATAACCCGGTAATTTTCTTCGAGCATGTCTTGCTCTACAATTTGAAAGAAAATTTACCCGATCGCGAATATTTATTGCCGTTGGATCAGGCGGAAGTCGTGCGGCCCGGCAGCGATGTGACAATATTGACCTACTCGCGCATGCGTCACCACTGCCTGCAATCCCTCAAACAACTGGAAAAACAAGGCTACGACCCGGAAATCATCGATCTAATTTCCCTTAAACCCTTGGATATCCCCACCATCGCCACCTCCGTTCGCAAAACCCACCGTGTTCTCATTGTGGAAGAATGTATGAAAACCGGGGGAATTGGGGCAGAATTAACGGCATTAATCAACGATCAATTATTTGATGAACTCGACGCCCCCGTCGTTCGGCTTTCTTCCCAGGACATCCCGACACCTTATAACGGTACGTTGGAGCGGCTCACCATCGTCCAACCACCCCAAATTTCCGAGGCTGTTCGTAAACTAGTCAGTCTGCAACTATAATCCTACGGGAGGAGAAAACCGCTGATAATCCCGGCAATCCACCTCCCTAATCCTAAACTCGCCCTTCTTTGCTAGCCTTCGGCTCCGTAGTCGAAACCATTGCGGCCAGCAGTTGTTCAGGAACGACCGGGAAGGGTAAGCGGTGGATATCGGAATCAGACCGACAGGCAAAGAGGGTCGCCCGGCGCAGCTCGGACAGGGCCACTTCCCCCAATCCGAGGGCTTCCAGGGTCGATGGCAGTCCAATTTCTTCGTAAAACTGGAGTAACTGCTGGCGAGCCGACAGAGCTAGCTGACTTCCTGTCACCAGCTCCTCCAAACGCAATTGAACGACAATGCCATAGGCGACTTTTTCCCCGTGTAAGGTTTTGCCCCCCCCGCTAATTTGGGTTAAACCATTGTGGACGGCGTGAGCGGCGACTGTGCGACAAGCAGCCCCACCCAACCCCCCCGATCGCCCCGGCGAGCAAAATAGTGGCGTCAACGACTTCCTGCCAAACAGGTCCGCCAGGGTCTTGTAGAGCAGATTTGGCGTTTTGCAGCAGTAGATCCCGTAAAACCCGCGCCTGTTGCAATGCTGCCACCGTTAGGGTTGCCGTAGAACTGCCGCTGCTCACCGATGCTTCGTACCATTTGGCGATCGCATCACCGATGCCGGCCACCAGGGTGCGGGGGGGAGCCGTTTTAATCAGGTCATAATCAAGGATCAGCAAATCCGGACAGCGAGCCAGCGCTACATCGTAGGCAAAGGCTCCTTCATCGGAGTAAACATTGGAGAGGGCTGACCAGGCCGCGCAGGTTGCCGCCGAAGTAGGGATAGTGACAATTGGTAACTGGCATTGTTCGGCCAGAAGTTTTGCCGCATCCAGAGCCTTCCCCCCGCCTACGCCGATAATAAAATCCGCTTGCTGAGACACCACCGCCCCGCGCAACCCTTCTAAGGAAGTCTCCGAGCAATCGGGGTGATAGCTTGCCTGAGTCAGGGTCAGGGAATGGTTTTTGGCTAAAGCTTGTAGCGGCTTATGGACAATTTTGAAACTGCGATCGCCGCCCACAATCAGAGGGCGCTGGCCGAAACAGGCAATTGAAGCGGTTTGTCCTAAAATTCCATTTCCCCGCAAGACCGTGCCGGGGCTATAAGGAGCGGGACAGCAGCGGTCTCGGTCTCGGCAGCCGCCGCAACCGTTTGCGAAGATTTCACCAAATTCTATTCCTCCAAATCAGTAGGGGTCGGCAATTGTGCCAGATTTTCCGGGAAAAGTTGCAGCTTTAGCCCATTATCCTCTCGCTGGGTTAGGGAGCGTTGCACCTCCCCCAGGTAAAGCGGGACAGAAACCCCCTCTTCCGGGTGGATGACGGTACGCAGGCGGATAGTTAAGCGATTTTTGCCCAATCCCAACCGTCCCGGCGAATACAGGTCATCTGATGCCTGGCGTAACGTGGCGATCACTGCCGCTTCCGTAATGGTTGGGGGGCACGGCGATCGCGGTTTGATTAGCGCCATTGTCATAAACCAACGTGTAGCGGACTGCGCCAGGAACCACCGTTCGTGTGAATAAGGCTACATTCAGGGCAAACAGTCCACCCGTTAGCACCAGCAAAAAACCGGTCACCCCCACCAAGCGAAACCGGATGCCCCACTTAAACACAAAACCGAAGGCAGCCAAGCCCAAACAGAACAGGGTCACAATTCCTGACCCCTTCGCATAGATCAAAATATCACTGGGTAATTCCATCCTCAACCATCGCCCAAAGTTTGCACTTATGTTGATGCTAACCCGTTGGACAACCCCTCAACCGTTCAAGCCACACTGTTGAGATAAAATCTGGCACGGCTAGAGTCCTGAGGCTGGATTTGCCCATCTTCTAAATAATGAACCGTATCAGCATACTTGAGCAAGCGAGGATCGTGGGTCACCAGCAGCACTGTACAGCCCTGTTCTTTTGCTAAATGGTGCAGCAGTTGGGAAATGGCCTGGCCATTTTGAGCATCCAGGGCAGCCGTCGGTTCGTCGGCAATGATAATTTCAGGTTCACCTACCAATGCCCTCGCGATCGCCACCCGTTGTTTCTGTCCCCCGGAGAGATCGCAGGGACGATAATGGCGCCTATCCCCCAACCCGACCAAATCGAGCAGAGATTGGGCCCCCGCTACTGCCGCTTTACCCCGAATTCCCTTGACGTTAAAGGCGACTTCCACATTTTCCGCCGCGCTTAAGGCCGGAAACAGGTTAAACCCCTGAAACACAAACCCCAAATGCTCTCGCCGGAAGCGAGTCAACTCCCGAGGCGAAAGCTGAGTAATTTCGCGATCGAGCAAAAACACTTGCCCTGCCGTCGGTGTCAGCAGTCCCGCCAAAATTGACACTAGCGTCGTTTTTCCCGAACCGGACGGACCCATCAACACATGACAGGCCCCACGGGGAATTTCTAAATCAATACCTTTAAGTACCTGATGGCGCTCCGCCCTCGATTGGTAGACCATCCGCACATCGCGTGCAGCGATCGCTTTAGTTCGATTGCGGTTGCGCTGAGGAGATAACTGCTGGATCAACACGGTCGGTACCTTTTTCTGGGAGTAAATTAGGGGGTCGTCAACTATTAAAAACTTTTAAGATTAATTAACGCTGGGAACACTCTTAAGCTTTAAAGACGCTAGCCGGATCGAGACGGATCACCTTACCGATAGCTAAAGCCCCAGAACCAAGACACATCACCACCACCAACCCTAGAGCCGCAGCCGCCGTCAAGGGAGTGATCAAAATGACAATCCCCTGGCCAGCCGCAAAAACACTTATGCTTACACAGAGCAACATTCCGGGTACATAGCCCAAAACAGCCATCCAGAGAGCCTGCTCCATAACGATCCGATACAACAAGCCGTTGGAAGCACCCATCGCTTTGAGAGTGCCAAATTCCTTGAGATGATCGGAGACTGAGGCATAGAGAATTTGCGTAACTACCACCATGCCCACTACAACCCCAACAGCTGCGCCTAATCCGAGAATCCAGCCCACTCCCGTCTTCGTTTGCCAGAATTGACGGGTTATTTGCGATAATTCTGCTGTCGTTAGAACGCGGGTTTCGTTCAGGGCGGCTTCTAGCTTTTGCTTGAGGGCAGTCAGGTCTTGCTGGGGTTGGGCTTTAACCAAGATGTAGGTAATAGCGTCAGTTTGGCTCAACGGTAAGATAGCGGGTGCTGTCCCTGGGTTAACTTCAGCCGCTGCACCGGAGTTTTCGTAGACCTTGGTACAGCGCAGGTTATCGTTTTCCTGGAGTTGGCAATTCACCTTGGTACTGAGACTGCTGGTGAGATAGGTGTTGGCATTGTCTAATGAGGTAAAAACAAAAGCTGACGCCGGGATTGATTGACTATCTTCTGTAATGGCAGCAATGCGAGCGGGCAACTGGTTAACCGTGCCGTTAACGCCTATGCCTTCCGCCTGAAGAGAAGTGAGTCTTGTCCGGTCTACCATGACCTGATAAGGCTGGAGTAGCGAGTTAACAGTCCCTTCTGAGATGTAACCCGGCTGAAAAAGTTGCCCTTGGGGATCAAAGCCAACGATCTTTAGGGGATCGGGCTGACCTTGAGGAGTTTGCCAGCGACCTACACCCAATAAAAGGGCTTCAGCAACAGCTACGCCGGGAATCTGCTCCGCCTCCTCTAGTTGACTAGTCAGTAGGGGTTCAGTTAGCTCAAAATGAACTATTTTTTCGGAAGCCACCCACAAATCTGCCTCGGAATCTTCAATTAACCGCACCGTTGAGCGAGTAAAGCCGTTGAGAATCCCGGTCTGGATCGCGACAAGCCCAACTGCAAACATAATACCGGCTTGGGCAACTAAAAAGCGAGGCAAGTCCTCTAGCAGGTTCTTGCGAGCAATGGAGACCATGATTGGAGGTGAAAAAACTCGTTACCTTTCTAAAGAATATATTACTGTTGATGGAGTTCTGCCCTCCCGCACTTGAGTCATCTATTTGGGTGAATTTTTCCTACCGTTGAATGGGATAAGCACTAATGACAGGGTGATGACAAAAGTCCTTCTGTCTATGCAGACTGGTTTAGTTTGAGTTTCTATTTAAGAAATAGCAAATTTTTGTTAAGAGTTTTGAGGAATCTATCGCGATTCCCTGATTGGCTATTAAAAGGCTACTTGGTGAAAATTCGGATTGGTGACCAGGGTTTAACCCAGGGGAAAGGGAATTAATCGGAGATCGCTCCAATTTCTGCTAAGACTGTTCGGAGTACTTCTGGCGTAACCCCATCTTCCACGATCGCCTGGCCGTTGGCTGTGGGCAAAACGAAGCGGACAGTGCCGTCTTTGACTTTTTTGTCGGTTTTCAAGGCGGTAAGAATGGCGTTAGTTTTTAGGTGAGAGGGGATCTGGCTGGGCAATTGGGCTTTGTGGATGAGTTGGGTTTGTCGCTGGGCATCCGCTGCTGTCCACAGGTCTAAACGGCGGGCAATTTCCCCGGCGGCTACCATGCCCATGGCCACAGCCTCGCCATGAAGAAACTGGCTGTAATGGGTCAAACTTTCGATCGCATGGCCAAGGGTGTGGCCGTAGTTTAAAATTGCTCGCAATCCGGCTTCTTTTTCGTCTTGGGAGACAATGGTGGCTTTAGCTTGACAGGAATGCTGGAGAATGGTCTCTAGGAGTTGGGGGCTAAGCTTTTCTAAGCTATCCAGGGAGGGAGCCTGTTCTAGGGCATCAAAGAGGGGGCGATCGCAGATAACGCCGTATTTAATCACTTCGGCCATGCCGGCCCGAAACTCGCGAGGGGGGAGGGTTTTGAGGGTGAGGGGATCGATGAGGACGAGGCAGGGTTGGTAAAATGCGCCGATGAGATTTTTGCCTTGGGGGTGGTTGACGCCGGTTTTGCCGCCGATGGAGGCATCAACCATCGCCAGCAGGGTCGTGGGAACCTGGACAAAATTGACGCCCCGCAGCCAGGTCGCCGCCGCAAATCCGGTCATGTCGCCGATTACGCCACCCCCCAGGGCAATTAGGGTTGAAGAGCGCTCAATCCGATGCAATAAAGCCGTATCGTAAACCTCTGCCAGGCGATCGAGGGTTTTGTGCTGTTCGCCATCGGGAATTAAATGCACCGCCAGGCTAAATCCGGCATTCTCCAGGGATTGGCGGGCAATTTCACCATAATAGTTAAAGACCGTGGGATTGGAAACGAGCAGAACTTTGTTGCCGACGGGAAGCTGGCGGAGCTGGGAGCCTAATTGCTGAAGGCCGTGGGGAAAAATGGCGATTTGGTAGGAATGCTGCGGTAAGTTAACGGCGATGGTCTGCATACCAGATGGAAATGGGAGCTTCTTCAACAGTACAATAACAGCTAATTGTCGTTATCTTGCCTAGGTAAACCGATGACTCCATCTGCTGTTGTTGCTTTTATCGCTATCCTGGTCGGCTATACGGTTTTTGCAATGGGAGCTTATAAGCTCTTTCGCGCTATTAAGCTCATTTAAGCTGAGATTTTCGGTTCGCTCATTTCAGCGATCGCACAATTTCTGCGGGTGTAATCGAGTAAGCACTAATTAACCCCTCTCTAAGAAAGGGAGGGGTGCTTTCTGAAAAAAAACTCAGATTTTCGATATTTTAAAGAGTTAAAGCTCAATTAACGAAATTCAAACAGCTCTCAACCGTGGCTAAGACAGATTGGGAGAGGGAGTTGAGGTCGTAGCCGCCTTCCAGCCCAAAAAGGATTTTGGGGGTGATTTCCAGGCAATACTCGGTAAATGTGCCAAAATCACGGGGCTTTAGCGCAATTTCTGCCAGGGGATCGTCATGATTGCCGTCGTAACCAGCACTGATAATTAGCAGGTCAGGGGCGAAGTTGCTGAGAAACGGCACTACTTTTTGCTCAAAAGCGGGCTGGTATTCATTGAAACTACTGCCGGGGGACATGGGCAGATTGAGGACGTTGTTGAACTGGCCACGGTCTTGGCTGCGCCCGGTTCCGGGATAGCAAGGGGATTGATGGAGGGAGCAATAAACAATTTGAGGATGGGATTGGACGATCGCCTCGGTGCCGTTGCCGTGATGTACGTCCCAGTCTAGGATGGCAACTCGCTTGATATTTGGCTGCGCTAGGGCATATTGGGCCGCGATCGCCCCATTGGAGAGGAGGCAAAAGCCCATGCCCTGTTCGCGGGTGGCGTGGTGGCCGGGAGGACGGGCTAACACGAAAGCGGGCCCCTGGGTTGAAAGAACGCGATCGACGCCATCTAACCAAGCATTAACCGCCAGCAGGGCCACGTCGTAGCTCTGAGGCGATACAGGAGTATCCCAATCCAGCAAACCACCGCCCTTGGCGGCCATGTTTTGTAACTGCTCGATGTAGCGATGGTCGTGAACTTGCTGCAACCAGGGCATCACATCCCGCTCTGCTAGGGGCGTTGGCCGCTGCCAATCCAATTGGTCAGCCCAGGGAGCCGTTTTGAGCGCTTTCACAATGGCTATCAGGCGATCGCTGCATTCGGGATGGTAGCCGCCTGTAGCCTGCTTGAAAAAGTTGGTATCGTGCTGGAGGAATTTGTCGGAGTAGATAAGGGGAAACATGGGGCTTGCCAAGGGGTGAGAGGCGGTGGCTGGGTCTATTTTTTAGTGTAAGTCGATGGTGCGATCGCTGAGGGGGAGGTTTGTTGATTTTTTAGCATGCTAGGCACACAGCCGATAGTTTAAACTAAAAGAGAAACCAACGCGCTAAGAAATGCCAAAATGCAGCACCATAACGGCAAACCCTTTATTTTTTTAGACACAGACGTTTTAGATGACTATTTGCACAGGCAGGAGCTTGAACCCACAAGAAAGGCGAGTTTTCGGTTTTTGTTTGATGAAATGGGGAAAAAATTAAGGTTCGCTGTTAATCCTGTCGTGCTTCAGGAACTGCTTTTTCTAGAAAGATTGGGTCAACCAATGATGGGTATTGGGTCACTTGTACAAGAAATTAATACAATTCGCATTTCGGGTTTAGAGGAGTCGCTAGATCCAGAAATTATTCTGCTACCCTTGAATCTTGAGAAAGCCGAGGAATATCTAGCTCATGCTCCACTCCTTCGTGATCGCATTGCTCACTCCAACGATATTTTGATTTTAAGCAGTGCTGCTGAGTGCGATTATTTAGTGAGTGATGATGGGCAATTAAAAAACGCTTTAAACTCTCTTTCAATTGGAAAGCCGCAAGTCGTTACCCCGGAAGAACTGCTAGTTGAACTTGGGAGTAAGGTGTGAACGTTTATCTCGACACAGGGATTTTCCTGGATTATCTGTGTGGTTCCGCACAAGCAGTTCCCACCTTACGAAAAGGGCTGCGCCGAGGCCGTCAGCCTCAAATATTATTTGAAGATGCAAAGATACTTTTTAAAAAGATTGCTTCCTCTCACTTAGGAGCAACATCATGCCTGATTTATTATGAACTCGAAGAAGCTGTATTTAAAGAACTTATTCATACCTCAGTTGCCAGAGGAATTGATAATGCTAGTACCTTTCGAGTTTTTATCGCTCGCTCTATTGTGCCACAGACTAAGATTATTGCAGATTTTTTTAGCATTAGTATCCTCGACCTTACGGCGGCAACCGTGAAAGTTCAGCTAAAGTGTTTAGATTTACAAATTAAGGGAATACGCGCGGCTGATGCGCTTCATGTTGCCAGTGCTATCATCTTTGATGCTGACATTTTTGTCTCTGCCGATCAAGATCTGCTGAAACTTGATGGCACAATCAAAAATAATAGCGGCACTGATATTAAATTTTGCGATACAGATATGGCCCTGACCATTCTCTAACGGTAATGGCAATCGCATTTTAAGAGTTGGCTCGGTTGAGTTTTTGACAGCGCTGAGCATTTCACCGAGCAAGGGCAGGCCCACCAAAGCCGGCAGAAAATAGCGGGAGGTACAGAGTAATCCTAGGGCAATGGCCGTTGTAGTCGTCAAATAAGGCTCATAAAACCAAACAATAGCGGCGTCACGGGTTCCCACACCCGCAAAGGTTAACGGCAGTAACCCCGCCAAGATTGACAGGGGAGACAGGGCGAGGTTGGCCATAAAGGGAACCCAGGCTTTTAGGGCCAAGACAAATAACCAGATTTGCAATAAGTGTAAAAACCAGAGAAAAATAGAGGTAATGACAATTTTAGTAAGCTGCCACTTATCCTGCCAAAAATAAGCGTGCATTTCCCCCCAGGATGCCTGCAAGCTGCCTAGTTTCTTCTTTAAACCCTGGGGAGAGATTTGTTTGCCTAGGTGAAAAAAGCCATCGGCAAAGGATCGGGAGGCCAGCAGCACCAATCCGAGGATTAATCCTCCGGCCACCGCCAGGGTCATCAGCCAAAACAGCTCATCTTTGCGGGGATAGCACAGCAGTCCCAAAACACACCACAGCAGCAGGGACAGCATATCGCAGGTTTTCTCAAACACCACCAGCGCTAGCGCCAGAGTTCCCGTCAAATGGCCGCGATCGCTCATGAAGTAGGCTTTGGCAATATCGCCCATTTTGGACGGCAGCACCATATTCAGGACGCAAGCTCCTAAAATTAGCCGATTTGCTTCCCAATGGACCTAGGGGCTGGCTGGGGGCATCAATTGCTGCAAGCGCCAGGCCGTTATTAGGGTAAGGGGGACGATTGTGCCCACACTGACCGCCAACCAGAGGGGATCGCAGTTGGCCAGCACCGCCAGCAGTTCGCCAAAATCGACTTGAGAATACAGGAGCAGCAAAAATGGCTACGCTAACGGCGATCGCCAGGAATCGTTTCATGGAGTGTCTAATCCGAGAAACTACATTTTCTGTTTTAAAGCTACAGCAGCCGCAACTGTTGAGAGGGGGCGACGGGAAAGGTTTCCTGCCCATTGCCCGACCATTCCCCCTCCCCTGCCAGCAAATATTGGGCTGCTTCCAGCATATCGCTGGCAATATCGCTTAATTCTTCCCGGTTTTTTAGGTAAGTCGTCAGGGCTTGCAGGGGATCGAGACTGTTGCCCGCGCTCAGTTCCGGGATGCGGGGCCGGGCCAGTTGGCTGAGCAGTTCTGGCCGGATGGTGTAACTGTGGGCAGAAGCGAGGGCCCCGTGGAGCGCTGCCGTATCAATGAGATCGAGCTGTTCAGAACGCAATTTGTAAATTATTCGCGCTACGGCTTCTTCCAGGGAGGCTTTGGCGATCGCCGCCAAAATGGCCCCTTGGGGCTGGCTTTCCTGGGAGACATCCAGAGTAATGGTGAGGAAAGGACGGGTCTCTAGGGGACAAAATTCCCAGGTAACTTGCCCTTTAGCCACTTCCGCTAGGACATAGCCCTTAGTTTCGCCCTCCTCGCTGAAATCCACCCGTTCAATGCTGCCGGGATAAATGACGGGGGGATCGTTGCTGGGATTGAGGTTTTGGTGTTTGTGGACGTGACCGAGGGCCACATAATCCAATTGCGATCGCAACAGCAGCGACAGGGGCAGGGTAAAACCTTTGCCCACCGCCAGGAACCGCTCCGCTCCCAAGGTGGCGCGATCGCACATTAAATGGCCGAGCAAAACCGTAGGGAGATTGGGATCGAGGCGGCGAATTTCTGCTTCCAGGACGGGTTCCAAGCGCTGAATCAGTAATTGATTGATTTCTGCCAGGGACAACCCTTCCGTTTCCGGCCGGGTCAGCAGCGCCGAATGGGTCAACCAGGGCAAGGTAATCACCTGAATCGGACCGTTGCGGGTCTTCAGACGATGGGTCGTCAGGCTATCGCCCACGATAAATCCAGGAACCGCCAGGGTACGGTACAGGCACAAACTCGCGCCGCCACTGCCCTGGGAATGCTGGTCGTGGTTGCCCACCAACAACACGGTTGGAATTTCAGCATCGGCCAGGCGGCGAAACTGGGAGGCAAAGGCTTCGTGGACATAGGGCGGCGGCGTCGCGTCGGGAAAGGCATCCCCGCCAAACAACACCAAATCTACCGGTTCGGCGATCGCGCGATCGATACAAGTCCGCAGGGCAGTGACAAAATCTTCCAGCCGCGTATTTAAGCCGGTCACCTGGTTAAGGCGACCGTGGGCAAAACCGCTGCCTAAATGAATATCGGAGAGATGTAAAATCTTGATCGCCATAACTTTCCGCCCCACTAGCGCTGCCTTGGCTGAATTTTAGCCTGTTTGAGGCTGCTAATTTAGGGAGGCATGGGGCTTAGGGCGTCTCTTCCTGGGGAAATCGCCAATTATAGCGATTCCATTGATAAATTCCTTGGATTTCATATTCCAAGCCGCTTTCAAAGCGAATAATGCAGCTTGTATAGTTAAGTTCTCCCTCCGCTAGCTCGCGAATCCCCACCACTTGACAGGGAAACCATTCGCGGGAACAGGGGCCATCATCTTGTACCCACTCCCATAGCCCGTTGCAAACCTCAATGCGATCGCCTACTTTGAGGCGCAAACTGCTGCTGGCATCGCCGGGATCGAGGTATTTAGCCAGATGAACTTTACGGACGCGATTGAGCCAGGATAGCCCGTAAATATCCCGAATAAACTGCACCTCGCCAGAATTGCGATCGCCCAGCCAATCGTTGAGCAACTTAATTTTCCAGGGAATCTCTCGCTTTTCGTGGGCGGTGATGAAGGCGAGCAAGGCTTGACGCTGTTGGGGATCGAGTTCGTCCAGGGGATTGTCCTGGGATTCCTCCCCCAAAAGGCTGGCTGTCTCTCCGGAAAAAGCGGCCAAGAGAGCTAGGCGGACAATTTGCTGCTGTCCTTCACTGAGGGGGCATAAATTCAGTTCGCATTGTACAAACGCTGACTGTAGCGCCGCTTCTATCTCGGCTCGATCCATAGCAAAGCCCTGTTTCAACCAAGCCCTACTCTTAACTTAACCCTTCTCCCAGGCGATCGCGGGGGACGGCCCAGGGCTGACCTTGGCGGCATAATCGCGCTAAGCTGAAGGTGAGCTAGCGGTAGGACTTTTCCCAGATGAAATCGATTAAATTGAGCGCGATCGCCGTTTGTCTAGGAGTATTGTTGTCTTGTGTGGGCTTGAGTTTTGCGCCCCCAGCAGCAGCCCTCACCCCCATTAAACTGTCCCATCTGACCTATGAAGACTGTCCCCCGGAATTGGCGGAAGGCATGGTCACCAGCGGCGGCGGCAGCTTGCCCGCAAACTGCTTTCTCGTAACCGGCAAAGCCAACAACCCCACAGGCAAAACCGTCTATGACGCCGATGTTTTTGGCCGAATTTACGATGCCAATGGCAATCCCGTCCTGCAAAATCGCAATCGGCTCGGTTCCCTAGAAGCCGTTCCACCGGGCGTCAGTGATTTTCAAATTCGAATTTCTGTGGCGAGCAATCAACCCACGCCGTTAAAGCTGGAAAAATTCAAAGCTTCTGGTTTTTCTAGCAAAGTTCGCTAAAATCAACGAAAATTCTCCAATTCACTTCTTCCTCCCCAGTAGAACGGCTAAAATCCCCGAAAGAGTCCCGCCAGGATTTGCAGGACAAAAATGGCAATAATTGGCGAAATATCCATCATTCCCAGGGGTGGAATCAAAGAGCGAAAGATATTGAGGTAGGGATCGGTTACGGGGCTGAGAACGTCAATGGCGTTGTTGGCCCATTCGGTGGTTTGAAACCAGGTCAGCAGTACGCGAATAATAATCAGTACCATGTAAATCTGCAAAAAGTATTGCAGGCTATTGGCGATTAAGTTAGAAGCTTCGTAGGCAATCATGAATTTATCCGAGAGCTAAGCGTTAACGGGATTTTATTTCTTTTCATCTTAGCTTGCCCCCCTTCCCCAAACGGCCAGGACAGGGGCATTAGCGGCTCTCAAGGGAGGAACGATTGCTCAGGAGCAGCCAGTCGAGACCACTGCTCACCTCACCCAGAAGCTGTCCGTTTTTTGGGGTTAATTCCACCCAAATCGGCTTATCTAACAGTAAATAGCAAGGAGTCGACCGTTGCAGGCAGGCTTGCAGCCGAGAGACTAGCTCTTGGCGTTTCTTGTCCTCGCCAGCCCCCGGAAAGTCCCGCTCAACGGCTTCCGGCAGCGAAATTACCCGGCGATCGCTATAAAAACTCAAGGAGGGCCGTTCATAGCCAAAGGAGGTGTAAACTACCCCATCGGGCGGAACCTGTTGCCGAATCAGCGCCGCCACTGGCTCCACCGGAAACGCCTCATTGAGTTCCCACAACCAGTAGGGCGAGCAAACCAACAGCAGTAGCGAAATATAGGTTCCCCAAGCCAGCAGCCCAATGAACTGATCATCGCGTTTCAGGAGGAACAAGGCTGTCAGCCACAGGGTTAGGGCCAGGGTCGCCGCCAACCAAGCCAGAAAGATGTCCCCCTGCCAGGCCAAAACCCCCACCGCGCCTGTGGTTCCCAAGGCCAGTATCTCGATCACCAGCCGCCACACTCTCGGAAAAGCGCGATCGCTCGGCCAGCGATAAACCTCTGCCAATTGTGCGCCCCCAGCCAGAGATAGCGCCGGATAGAGCGGCACAATGTACCAGGGCAACTTTGTCGCCATCAGGGACGCAACCAGCAAATAGACTCCACTCCAGACTAAGACCAGCTTCCCCCAGCTCCAGTTGCGATGCTCCCAGGCCAGATGCAGACCCCACAGGCAAAAAAATTAGCCAAGGCCAGCCATATTTCAGAATTTCCAGACAATAGTACCAAACCGGGCCGTCGTGCCCTTCCACGGATTTATAGATCCGCTCCAGGGATTGTCCCAGCAAACCCACCTGGACAAACTCCTCCCGATAGCGCAGCCACTGAGCGCCATACCAACCGACCAACGGTAGCGCCCCTAGTATCACTCCCAGCCAGAGATAGCACGATCGCAACAATCGGGGGGTATCCCAAGCCAAAAAGCCCAAAATTATGCTCCCAATGAGCATACAGAAGATGCCCTTGGTTAACCCCGCCAGACTCAAGCTCATGCCGATCCCCAGGGCCCACCGCAAATCCCGCCGCGCTCTCAGGGCACACCACAGAGCCAGCAGGCTCCAGCACAGCAGCGGCCCTTCCAACATCGCCAGGCGACCGTGGCGCACAATGGGCAAAAACGTTAAATAAATGACCGCACTCAGCAAAGACGGTAGCCGCGCCGGAAACAATTCCCGCCCGACCCCATAGAGCAGCAACACGCTCAGCACGCTTAATAGCGCTCCCGGCAACCGCGCCGTCCAGGTTTGCACCCCGCCCAGCCCATAGGCGATCGCAATCAAGGCGTGTAGCAGCGGCGGTTTATTGTGATACGGCTCGCCCCACAGGGTCGGAAACAGCCAACCCAGCGATCCAGAAGGCGATCGCCAAATTTCTCTGGCCACTTGAGCGACCGTCCCTTCGTCCCAATCTTGAAGGGAAACCCGCTCCAAATTCACTAAAAACAGAACCATTGCCGCCAGCAACAAGCCTGACAAACAAAAAAACTCCAGCCAGCGCTCTTCGCGACGCAAGCGATTTTGGAAACGTCCCCAGGCAAAGGTTTGATGACTCATGAACAATCACTAAGCTTTGAATCCAGCATAAGCAACAATTCCACCCAAGGAAACGCCACCCCTTGAGCAGAGCGATTCCTGGTGGGGCGACGAACTGTACGGTTTTGATTTAGGAAATCTTGAGTGCTAAAATGAAGCCACCGTAAAAACACCGCCCAAACTGCCGCCTTTCTCTCCTCCCGACAGCGGTTTTTGGCTTCTCCGCTCCCTGCCGTTGCTGACACCACCCCCTGCTGCAACCCTAACGCTCCTCTCAAAATTGTCTCCCCACGCTTAGCACAATCATTTCAAGGCTTTTTGCGGATGACTTGACAAGAGAAACTTAACCAAAACTTTAGAAAGTTCTCAACCCAGCCAATGATTGCGATTCCCTAAGCCCTGAAAATCCCAAGAAAGTCGGTTTAACAAAAGATTCATCAGGCGAGAAGTTACGCTTGTCGACTGCATCACTTTCGGAATTTAGCTAAGATTCATGCTGACCGACTCTCGACCCAATCCTTTAAAGCATTGCCTGCCATTAGTAGACCTATGGAAGGATCGTTCGGACTTACTTTACAAATTGTTATTGCGGTGCTTGCAGGCATAAGCGCTCAAGTTTTGGGTGAATCCCTTAGAGTACCCAGCATTGTGTTTCTGTTGTTGTTTGGCATTGCCTTAGGCCCAGACGGCATAGGTCTGTTGCATCCCCATGAACTTGGCGTTGGCTTAGAAGTGCTGGTGGCACTAGCAGTTGCCATTATTTTATTTGAAGGCGGACTCAACTTAGAGTTGCGGGAGTTGGGGCGGGTTTCAGGCAGTATTCGCAACCTAGTAACCCTCGGAACCCTCATTACCCTCATCGGCGGCGGCATGGCTGCTCACTGGCTGGTAGAGTTTCCCTGGGCGATCGCCTTTTTGTATGCTTCCCTGGTGGTAGTCACCGGGCCAACCGTCATCGGCCCGCTGCTCAAGCAAGTTCAAGTCGATCGGCGAGTAGCGACGATTTTAGAAGGGGAAGGGGTGTTAATAGACCCCATTGGTGCCATTCTCGCCGTCGTTGTCCTAGATACTATCCTCAATCGCAGTGCTGGCCCCTTAGAGATTATCAGCGGATTGCTATTGCGCTTAGGTACCGGGGCGGCGATCGGCGGGGTGGGCGGCTGGCTCCTAGGCGTTCTCCTCAAACGCGCGGGGCATCTTTCTGAAGACTTGAAAAACCTGATGGTTTTAGCAGGATTGTGGGGATTATTTGGCTTAGCCCAGACCATCCGCAGCGAATCGGGACTGATGACCGTAGTGGTCGCTGGCATCGTTTTGGGATCGGCTTCCATTCCCGAAGAACGGCTACTGCGGCGTTTCAAGGGACAGCTAACCATCCTGTC
>JAAUTE010000145.1 GCA_012031815.1 Chloroflexaceae bacterium | reverse complement strand
CGTACAGCCCTTCAAACAGGGTAAATAGAGTAATTTTTGATTGAATTGGGTCGATAATCCAATATTCCTGAATCCCTCGCGCTTCGTACTGCGATCGTTTGTAACGATAGTCTCGATCCAGGTTTTGCTTGCCGGGAGAGACAACTTCTATCACCAACTCAGGCGGCGGCATATCTAACCTTATCGTGGCGCGTTTAGCGCCTGTCATGGCGATCGCCAATTCTTCACTAAGTATCATTAAATCCGGGAGACGCACCGTTGCCCTTGCGCCACTCACCACCACTTCTGTCCCAGTTCTTAACCGATAATAGGGGATTCCCTGTTGAGCGAAATAAACCAGCAAAAAAATAGCAATACGTTGATTGCGATCGCTTTCCGGCGGCATGACGAGCAGTTCTCCATCCTCTAATTCGTAGCGAGTATCTGTACCATCATCATAGTTCAAGTATTCTTCAAGGGTCATTTTGTGAGTTGCGATCGCCATTGTTATTTTCCTGCTGTGATAATTTGAGCTGCTGTTAATTTTAATTGGGGAAAAGATTGCGAAATTAAGCGCATTTCTTCTGTGAATAAGGCTTCTTCATAGAGTCCTTCGGTCAGGGTTAATACCGTGATTTTTGACTGAATTGGGTCGATAATCCAATATTCTCCGATGCCTCTTGCTTGATATTGCGCTCGTTTGTAGCGATAGTCCCGATCGAGATTTTGCTTGCCGGGAGAAACCACTTCTACAACGAGTTGCGGCGGGGGCAGATCGCGGGTAATCGTGCTGCGAGAATCTCCTAAAAGGCGATCCAGTTCCGCCGTTAAAATCATTACATCAGGCAGGCGAACAGTAGCATAGCGTCCAATAACTTCAATTTCAGTATCTTTACAGGCAATTAAATTGAAGGGAACAAGCTTAAGAAATTCTGCCACCAAAAACATTGCAATTCGAGCATTCAAGCGGCTCTCAGGCGGCATAGCCAACAATTCTCCTTCTTCTAATTCGTAGCGAGTATCTGTACCATCGTCATAGTTAAAATATTCTTCAACCGTTATTTTTTGAGTTGTGATCGCCATTGTTTTTTCCTTCGATTAAATTTTTCGGCTCTCTCTTTGGCTACAAATCTAGGTTTTCCCTGCAAATGTGTCAATTGTAGTGAAAAATCCCTGGAATCTAGAAAAAATCTGGATCTCCGGGCGTCAATTCCTCCGGATCGCTGTTTTGGTTGTGCCAGGAAACTTCGGACTCAGCGGCGCGGCCCGTTTTAGCCGGGCGATCGCCATAAGCTCCTCCGGGTAACAAAGTAAGCTGTTGGGGTTCGGGCGGTTTTCCCCGGCGGCGATCGGAGGTTTTTTCCTCGCTAGTGTCTTCGGTGACAACTTCATATAACAGAGCTAGTTTGTTGGCGTCGCTGCCTTTGCGGAGGACTCGGCCTAAGCGCTGCACGTACTCTCTGGTCGATCCCGTCCCTGACAAAATGATGGCAATTCGGGCATTGGGAACGTCGATGCCTTCGTTGAGAACATGGGAAGCGACCACTAGTTTGTAAATGCCTTCCCGAAAATGTTCTAAAATTTTGTGCCGTTCCTTCACCGGGGTTTGATGAGTAATGGCCGGAATCAAAAATTCCTGGGAAATTCGATAAACCGTGGCATTATCATTGGTAAAAATTAAAGTGCGATCGGGATAATGGCGGCCGATTAAATCCGTTAAAACCTGCAATTTCCCCGTGGTTCCCAGAGCAATTTCCCTGGCTTCTCGATGGGCTTTCATGGCTCGCCGTCCCGCTTGTGATCGCGCACTGGCCTGCACAAACAATTGCCATCCCTTGAGACTGCCCAAGGAAATGTTGCAATCCCGCAAAAACTGATTGCGAATCTTGATGGCACGATCGTAGCGCTGGCGCTCCTGGGGCGGGAGTTGCACCTTGATCTGCACCACTTGATGCTCAGCCAGGGCTTGACCGGAAAGTTCCTGGGGCGTTTTGCGATAGACGACCTTGCCAATGAGACTGTCCAATTGCTGGTGGCTGCCGTCGGTGCGCTCTGGGGTGGCGGTCAAACCCAGGCGATAGGGTGAGATGGCATATTCAGCGATAACTCGGAAAAAATCCGTGGGTAAGTGATGGCATTCGTCAAAAATAAGCAACCCGTACTGATTGCCCAACCGTTCCGCATGGATCGCCCCACTGTGATAGGTCGAAACCAGAATCGGCGATCGCTCAAAAGGAACCGCCACCGAGCAAGCCAACTTCCGCATCAGGGAAAGCCTGGAGCATCTGGGCGTACCATTGGTGCATTAAATCCAGGGTCGGCACGAGGATGAGGGTACTGCGGGGCGTCGCCTGCATGGCCAGTTGGGCCAGGTAGGTTTTCCCGGAAGCCGTGGGTAGCACCACCACCCCCTGGCGGCCCGCTTGTTTCCAGGCATTCAGGGCGGCCTGCTGGTGGGGATAGGGTTCTAGCTCAAACCGGGAAGCCAGCTCCAAAACCACATACTGCTTGGCTTCATCGATAAACTCAATACCGTCTTGCTGCAATTTTTCCAATAAGGTTCGATAGTGCAGGGCCGGAATGCGAAATTTTTCCACCCGATCGTCCCAAGTGGCAAAATCGAGCCAACTTCTACCGCGCGGCGGGGGATGCAACAATAGAGTGCCGCGATCGTACTTTAGCTTGGGCAACCGGGCCATAGCAGCGGGGATTCGAGAGGACTTTCTGAGGGGAAAGGCAATCTCCGTAGAGGATTTGGCTTCCCTAAATTCTAGCGATCAGCCAGTCAGCGCGGCGTTGCCAAATCAGTTGCGATCGCCAAAGCCAATCGGTATCAAGAAAAACAACCCCAAATGTTCATGATTTCCCAGCGTCTGCTCGCAGATTAGCCAATGGGGGATCGCGAGGGATCGCTGGGTTCAACAACCTATGAGCCGTAATTCTAACTATTCATCCACCCGAAAACCTAGTAGATTTATAAATCTATCCCTAATCTTTAAACTATCAGCAACTGACCAGCTTTGAAACAAACGTTTAGAACTTAGCATTAAGTTGAGCATTAAGTTAGTGCGATCGCAATTTGTTTTCTGGCGTTCATCTACTGGCAAACCTGATGCCGCCACCCCGCTAGCCGATCTGGAAACAGCGTTGTTTTCTTTGGCGATCGCCGGTCGGACAAGACTCCTGAAATCAAGGCGAGTACCAGACCCAGTCAATCTTTTAGCCCCCTCAAACCTAAAACTAGCTCATTCTAACAGGGATTAATTTTTAACGGACATTTCCAGAAAGCGTTATTTATTTAAACAAATTTTAATAACCAGCAACCTTCAAGGACTGGAGCCGGATCAGTTCTAAAATTATGCTTGAATAAATAAGCTCCTGACTCAAAGTGAGCCTTATAATTTCAGCGCGAGTTAGCGTATTGCTTCTATCCTCGCCTTAAGTTGTAACGATGGCTGGCCAGCCGATTTCGGTATTTCGCGCCACCGACCGCAGACAACTCAATATTTCTTCTCCCCAAGCCTATGACTTCCCAGACCCAATCAACGGCAACTCCCTTGCTCCCCACCTCCGCCATCGCTCCTAACCCAGTTTTGACGGCTACCGGTATTTATATTACAGTTCACGGACATTTCTATCAGCCGCCCCGCGAAAATCCCTATTTAAATACTATAGAACGCCAAGCCGGAGCCTATCCCTTCCACGACTGGAACGAGCGCATCCATCACGAGTGCTACCGTCCCAATGCCTTTGCTCGCATCCTCAACAATCGGGGCGAAGTCATGGGCATGGTCAACAATTATGAATACATGAGCTTTAACATCGGGCCAACCCTGATGTCTTGGCTAGAAATCTACGATTTTGAGGTCTATCAGCAAATTATCGAAGCCGATCGCAAAAGCTGCGATCGGCTCAACGGCCACGGCAATGCCATCGCCCAGGTTTACAATCACATCATCTTGCCCCTGGCCAACCCCCGCGACAAGCACACTCAAATTCGCTGGGGCAAGGAAGACTTTCGCTCCCGCTTTGGTCGCAGCCCGGAAGGCATGTGGCTCGCCGAAACCGCCGTCGATGCTGCCACCTTAGACGCCTTAGTTGCCGAAGGCATTCGCTTTATTATCCTGGCCCCCTCTCAAGCCGATCGCTGCCGCCTCATCCCCACAGAAGACGCCCCCGAACCCAAATGGCACGAAGTCGGCGGTTGCCAAATCGACCCCACCCGTCCCTATCGCTGTTTTATCAACGAAACTGACTATATTGATATCTTTTTCTACGATGGGCCAATTTCCCGCGATATGGGCTTTAACGATGCCCTGTGCAGCTCAGACAGCTTTGCCAACCGCTTGGGGCTGGCCGTCAGGGGCGATCGCCGCCAGTCTCAGTTGATCAGCGTCGCCACCGATGGAGAAACCTTCGGCCACCACAAAAACGGCACGGAGAAATGCCTAGCCTACGCCTTTATCCAGGAATTTCCCGCTAGGGGCTGGACGGTCACTAACTACGCCCACTACCTGAGCCTCTGTCCCCCGACGTGGGAAGTCAAGCTCAAACCCGTGACGGCCTGGAGCTGTTCCCACGGTGTCGCCCGCTGGGAGGACAACTGCGGTTGCGGTGGCGGCGGCACTTGGCACCAGCAATGGCGGCGGCCCCTGCGAGCGGCCCTCGATTGGCTGCGCGATCGCCTGATTCCCATTTACGACGAGGCGGGACAACAATTTTTTCTCGATCCCTGGCAGGCCCGCGATCAATATATCCAGGTCATCCGCGATCGCTCTGCCCAAACCATTGACCAATTCCTGACCCGCCATCAGTGCCGCCAGTTAACCCCCTCAGAGCAAATCGACGCCCTGCGCCTGTTGGAGATGCAGCGGCACGCCTTGCTGATGTACACCAGTTGTGGCTGGTTTTTTGAGGAGATTTCCCGACCGGAGGGCGTTCAGGTGTTGCGCTATGCCGCCCGCGCCCTGGAACTAGCCGGAGAAGTGGCGGGCGTTCAGTTGGAAAAAGAGTTTATCGCTCACCTGGCCACGGCCCCCAGCAATCTCGACCACTACGGCAACGGAGCGGAAGTGTACCGTCAATTGGTCGTCTCGGCCCAGGTTGGGTTCAAACAAGTGGCAGCCCACTATGCCATCAGTTCTCTGTTTACCAACTACGCCAAGCAACAGCGGGTTTATTGCTACGATGCCCATCAACTCGACTACCAGCGCCAGCAGATGGGAACTCTCACCCTAGCAGTGGGACAGGTACGCCTCGTCTCGGAAATTACCTGGGAAAGCCTGCATTTGGTGTTTGCGGTGCTGCATTTGGGCGGCTGGGATTTCCACTGCTGCATCCAAGCCTTTGCCGGACGCCGAACCTACTCGGAACTCAAGGAAGCCCTGTTTGCCGCCTTCAATCAAGCCAGCGCCGCTCAAACCATTCTGGCTATGACCCAAGCGTTTGGAGACTGTACCTTTAGCTTGGAGCATTTGTTTGCGGAAGAACGGCATCGGGTAGTACAACAATTGGCTGACAAAACCCGCAAGCGACTCGATCAGCTCTATACCCAGATTTACCGGGATAATTACGGGGTTTTAATGGCGTTTCACCGGGAAGAGTTGCCCGTCCCCCAGGAGTTACAGGTTGCTGCCGAGGTCGCCCTCTCCCACCGCTGTAGTGCCATGATTTCCCAACTGGAGCGTGCCCTGGAAACCCCCACCAAACTCGATCACTACTTAGCCGAGCTGGAGGCGATCGCCGCCGAGGCCAAGCACATACGCTGTCAGTTGCAAGTGCCGCAGGCGAAAAAAACCTTAGAGCAACTGATTTTGCGACTGTTGTGGTGGCTGCTCAAAAATGGTAATCCTGAAACCCTAGATGAGGATGTAGCTCGCCTGTGCCGGATGATCGATGTTGGCCACCTGTTAGGGCTAGGATTATCGCTGGATCAGGCTCAGGAAGTTTATTTCACCTGCCTACATCACGAAATTGCCCCGGCTTGTTTGCTTGATGGCAACACCAATGGCTGTCGCTGGCATCAATCCCAAATGTGTGTCCTGCTGAAATTGGGCGAGAAATTAGCGGTAGATGTCAGCCCCTGGTTAAAATAAGTCAGAAACAAGCAAGTTGATGGAAGAGGCTGTTGAGACATTAAATCCGAGCAGCCCAATCAAGCTGAGTTAGAGTTAACGCAAGTAACCTCGTAACTTAACTAACGCGATCGCGACGGTTTTATGGTAGAGATTCTCAAGTACAATCCAGGCTGGTGTCTACCTTCATCGGAGGATTTACCCGACTCTGACGATAGGCCAGTGGATAACGAACTGCAAGACCTGGTTCCCAGTTTATTGAAAATGTCTTTGGCGCTAATTTGGTCGGAGCGCCTAGATTGGTTTTTTGGCGTCGATATGGGGATTTATTATCATCCTGACGCGCCGGCGGTGGTTCCCGACGGTTTTTTGGCGATGGGCGTACCGCGCATTATTGATAGCGATCTTCGACTCAGCTACGTCCTTTGGGAAGAAGAACAAGTTCCCTTTTTAACCCTGGAAGTGGTTTCTCATAAACGGCGGGGTGAGTATGGCTGGAAAAAGCAACTTTATGGGGAGATGGAAGTTCTCTACTACGCAATCTACAATCCCCAGCGCAAGCGCCGCCCTCGTTTAGAAGTTTATCGGTTGCAGGATGGGCAGTATCAGCCGCAGCGGGGAGAACCATTTTGGCTGCCGGAAATTGGGTTGGGAATTGGCAGAAATATCGGAAGCCATCAGGGCATTAATCGGGAGTGGCTGTACTGGTTTGATGAGCAAGGAAACCGCTATTTAATCCCGGAAGAATTGGCCCAGCAGGCACAACGAGAGCGCCGCGAAGCCCAAGAACAACGCCGTCTGGCTGAGGAGCGATCGCAAAGACTGGCGGCCCGTTTGCGAGAGTTGGGCATCGATCCTGACACGGTTTAAGCACTCCGAGCGAACCCTCAAATCAGGGAAATGATCAATTTCAGGGGGCTGCCGCGGGTTCGAGGGTTGGGGCTGTTGCTGCTGATGGGGAGTTGAGGAGCGTAAAACTGTTTAAGCGCGACCAAAAGCGTTCGTGGGAGTTCAAGGCGGCAAAGGCCGCATCGATCGCCCGTTCCTCGGCGGTTAATACGGGTTTTAGGCTAACTGGTTTTCCCCGGCACAGCTCGTCAATTCGGGGCAGTTGAGGCTGTTTGCTGCTTGGCTTAGCTGTAGATGGCTTGACTCTGGGAGGCAAAATTTGGTTGGAGCCGGGTTGCGATCGCATGATTCGATGGGCGTGTTGGGTTGGCTCGAAGAGTTTCAGGCGAATTAAGGGCGTTTCTGGGACGGTTTCGGCAGCGGTTACCCGGCTAGCTGGGTTGGGTTCGGCGATTGGCTTTGCCAGTGCGCGGAGCGCAATCGCCTGGGGCAGGGTTTGGAGTAGTCCCGCGACGGTGATGGCTGAGGGAACGGCGGCAGTAACACTGGGCTGGACAAGGGGACGAGCGGATACTTCTGGTTTAACCGCTGCCAGAACTTCTAGATGCAGGGTTTCCTGCCAGAATTCCCCTAGCATTTCCGAAAAAATGTCGCTACAGCACCGTACTTCCCACCAGCCCGCCCGCAATTCAGTAAAGGGAGCAATTAAGACAAAACCATGTTTATTCGTGCGGCGCTGGCAGCTTTGAACAAGACTCCCGGCGGTTTGGAGAGCCGCTTGATAGCTCAGGCGAATCTCCACGGTGAGGTTAGGGCGGATACTGTGAGCTGCTAGACGATAGCGGCCGGCTTGCAGCAAAAACGTGGAGTTTTTCAGGGGAAGCCAGGAATCGCCTGGTTTTTGCAGCCAAAATTCCCAATCTTGCATATCTGTCCCAGGGAGGAAGATTTACGCGAGTTGTTCGCGCAATTGAGGGGTCATCTCCAGTAATTGAGCTTGGGAAATTGCGAGTTGTTCCCCGGTTTTTCAGCCACTTCAATTGAACTGTTCCGGTTTCGGCTTCGGCGTCGCCCACGATCAAGCAGGCGGCGGTTCCACTGCGATCGGCCCGCTTAAACTGCTTGCCAAAGGCTGCGCCGCTCAAATCCAGTTCCACGGCAAACCCGGCCTGCCGCAGTTGTTGGGCTAGTTTGAGAGCCGCGTTTTCCGCCGCCTCCCCGCGAGAAACCACATAGAAATCCCTGGGAGCCGCAGGCGGGCCCCACGTTGTTGCAGCAATAAGATTAAGCGCTCCAGCCCGATGGCCCAGCCGACAGCCGGGGTTTCCGGCCCGCCCAATTCTTTCACCAGGCGATCGTAGCGCCCGCCGCCGCACACCGTTGCCTGGGCCCCCAAATCCGTGGATTGCATCTCAAACGCCGTGTGGGTGTAGTAGTCTAAGCCGCGCACCAGACGGGGATTCAGTTGATACTCAATGCCTAAGTTACTTAAAAGCTGCTGGACGCGATCGAAGTGCTGGCGAGAATAGTCGCCCAGATAATCCAGGATACTGGGAGCGCTCTGGGCGATTTCTTGGGTGCGCGGGTCTTTGCTGTCCAGGATGCGCAGAGGATTGCGCTGCAAGCGGTCTTGGGAGTCGGCGTCCAGTTCGCCACGGTAGGGCGTTAAATAATTGACCAAGGCATCTCGATAGCTTTGGCGGTCTTCGGGGCTGCCCACGGAATTGAGCTGAAGAGAAAGGTTCTGCAACCCCAGGGTTTTGAGGATATCGGTGGCGATCGCAATCACTTCGGCATCGGCTCTGGGGTCAGCGGTTCCCAGGACTTCCACACCGAGCTGGTGAAATTGACGCTGGCGTCCGGCTTGGGGGCGTTCGTAGCGAAACATGGGGCCCACGTACCAAAGTCGCTGCAAGCCGCCTTGGGCCGCTAAACCCTGTTCGATGTAGGCTCGTACTACTCCAGCGGTTCCCTCCGGTCGTAGGGTAATGGAGCGATCGCCGCGATCGCGAAACGTGTACATTTCTTTGCCGACCACATCGGTGGCTTCCCCGATCCCCCTCTCAAAGAGGGTGGTTGGTTCGAGGAGGGGGGGACGAATTTCTTGATAAGCTGCGCGGTGGAGGATTTGCGCCGCCGTGGTTTCGACTAGCTGCCAGTAGCCCACTTCTTCGGGCAAAATATCCCGCGTCCCCCGGATAGCTCCAATTGCGCCCATTCTCCTGTCCTCTATGTCTTTGCATTCACTTTCAGCTTAAACCTAGCATTAACAGGGAGGGGAGGGAATTTCTGCCCGCGAGATGCTGTTTGCGATCGCGGGGTTTAAATAATTGTTCACTAAAATCCGCTCTAGTTAATAATCTAAAGCAGCGTTAGTGCAAAAAAGTTATCCCTCTAATGAATAATAAAAATCTTTTTCAATGGTGAGTGGTGTTTCTGTTAATCCCCTATTAATAAAAGTATCAAAAAATCAGTGGTGAGTTTTGACAGACAAATACTGTCCTCTATTTCTTGATATTTCCCGTCGACCAGACTATAAAAAGCAATTTTATGGTCGCCCCAAAACCAAATTTCCTTGACTCCCAAGTATCGATACTTTTCCAGGTCAGCAACACTACCGCTCGTATAAGTAACTTCCACTGCTAAATCGGGAGTAGATTTATCTATTTCAAAAGCAAAGCTATGATCTGGTTCTTTTCCTGCTAAAGGAGGGTTTTTTAAGGTAGTTGAACCCATTGGGAAATAAACCAAATTGTACTTGCGACAGTAAGTTTTAATTAAACCGTTGATCACTTCAGCTATCCTCTCATGGTTTCTACTGGGAGCCACAATTGTTATCACTCCATTCAAATAAGATATACGATAGCCCAAATGTTCTTCAGTCAACCTTTCGTAATCATCCCAAGTCATACCAGCTAAGCTAAGCGTTTGCTCGGCACAATTGGCGCGATCGCTATCTAGAGGAAGGTTTAGCAAATTGGTGAACACGACTAATTTTCCTTGGTATTTGTAGTTCTAATTATAAGATAATTATCGCTGTTCTAGCGCCGCAGATAGCCTTCCACAATCAGATCCGGTGCAATTTGCTCGATGCGCACCTGCTCCAATTCCAACGCTTCCGTCATTTTCGCCAGCCCTAAATTGCCC
>JAAUTE010000144.1 GCA_012031815.1 Chloroflexaceae bacterium | reverse complement strand
ATTAAAGAGTTAACTTATAGCGAAGCCAGAGAGTTAATTACTAAGGTCGGTTTTGAAATTCACGAAAACTGGCGGAGTTTTTCTGATGCCCTATTGGGGCATTCCTGGTATTGATGAGACTGTCCGGCGTTTTACTGATAATGACCCCGAAGTTGTTGAGATGCTGCGGGATTTGGGCAGCCGAGTTGGGCCTGAATATGCTTTTTGCTATATTTTTTCTTGCACTAAGCCATAATGCGTTGTGGCTGAAATGCTTGTCAATGCTTGGTCGCTTGGAATCAATTAGTTATTCACTTAGCTGCTGGTTGAACCAGTTTCTTTTTCCGAGGGAATTTACTATCCCCTGTTTTTAATAAACTCCCTAGAGCTAATTCTTGCGCTGTATAACTGTAGCTAGTAACGCCAATGTCTCTTTATAATAAGGATGCGATCGCCATCGTCAACCGGGTCAATCAAGGTGAGGTGAGCGCAACGGATGTTGTCAGGAAGACGATCGCAGGGATTGCTGAATTAGACCCCCAGCTCAATTGTTTCACAGCCGTTTTTCCAAAGGAGGCGATCGCCCAAGCTCAGCGTCTTGACGAACACCTGAGTGGTGGCGGGGAAGGAGGGCCGTTAGCGGGGGTTCCCTTTGCGGTGAAAAACCTTTTTGATGTGGCAGGATTGACCACCCTGGCTGGTTCTAAGATTCATCGGGACAAGCCCAAGGTGACCCAAGATGCGATCGCAATTAGCCGTCTGCGGCAGGCTGGGGCGATTTTGGTGGGGACGCTGAATATGGATGAATATGCCTACGGATTTGTCACAGAAAATAGTCACTACGGGGCTACGCGCAATCCCCGCGATCGCCAGCGCATGGCCGGGGGGTCTTCGGGCGGTTCGGCGGCGGCAGTGGCGGCTAACTTAGTTCCGCTGACTTTGGGGTCAGATACCAATGGTTCAATTCGGGTTCCGGCGGCATTTTGTGGCGTTTTGGGCTTTAAACCAACCTACGGACGGCTCTCCCGTGCTGGTGCAGCCTTATTTGTCAGCAGTCTCGATACTATTGGCTCCTTTGCCCGTTCGGTGCGGGATATCGCCGCCGTTTTCGATGTTTTGCAAGGGTTCGATCCCCGCGATCCGGTTTGTACTCAGCGTCCTGCCGAGCCTTGTTTTCCCCAACTCACCCAAGGAATTGCCGGACTCAAAATTGCCATTGCGGACGGTTATTTTACTGAAGGCGCTCAACCAGAGGCGATCGCTGCCGTTGCTCAAGTGGGAGAAATTTTAAGCGTGCAAGAAACGGTTACTCTACCGGAGCCTGAGCGCGCTCAAGGGGCTGCTTACTTGATTACTGCCGTGGAAGGCGCAAATCAGCATTTATCGGAGTTGCGATCGCGTCCCCAGGATTTTGATCCGGCAACCAGAGACCGATTTTTAGCGGGGGCCTTAATTCCGGCGGGCTGGTACGTGCAGGCGCAGCGGTTTCGGCGCTGGTATCAGCAGCAATTTCGGGGAATTTGGCAGGAATTTGATATTATTTTGGCTCCCACAACCCCTTGCACCGCCCCGCTTCTCGGCCAATCTACCCTCACCATTGCTGGCCGGGAAATTCTGCTGCGATCGCAACTGGGACGATTTACACAGCCGCTTTCCTTGATTGGGTTGCCCGTTTTGTCGTTTCCGGTGATTAATTCTGGTCAGTTGCCCCTGGGCGTCCAAATTGTCAGCGCCCCCTATGAAGAAGCCAAAATTCTGCGGGTAGCTGCTTTTTTAGAACGGTGTCTAGCACCCGGAAACCAAACCGGATTTAATGAGTAAATTCCCCTCTCCTGGAGGAAAGGGGTTAGAGAGGCGTTAAACGCGCTGACTAGCTTCCAAATCCTCGACCGTGATTGGTAGAAGGCAAGGAGAGACAGTATTCCAATTGCTCCCGTAACTTGTCATGGTCTAAATTTTGACCAATCAAGACCAGTTGATTCTTCTGGGGCCGGCCCTTCCACTCGTCGTCCTCAATGGTGAAGCGCTTGCCGCTCAGGTGGAAAATGTGGCGAGCAGGGCTTTCATCAAACCAGAGAATGCCTTTGGCACGAAAGACGCTATCAGGAAGTTGATTGTCCAGAAAATACTGGAATCTGCGAATCGAAAGCGGTTTATCGCTGACAAAAGAGATTGACGTAAAGCCATCATTTTCCAAGTGATTGGAATGATGGTGATGGTCGTGGTGGTCGTGATGGTCGTGTTTCGCCTCAGCTTGCTCGAAATACTGATCCGATTCAAACAGTCCCACGCTCAAAATCAACGGCAGCGGCACCTGGGCATTGCGCGATCGCAAAATCCGAGACCCTTCCTTAATTTCCCGGAGGCGAATTTCCAGGGCATCTATATCGGCTTCGTCCACCAAATCGGTTTTGTTGAGGACAATCACGTCACCGTAGGCAATCTGACTGTAAGCCGCTTGACTGTTGAAGAGATCTAGGCTGAAATTGGAGCAATCCACGACAGTTACAATGGAATCCAGGCGAGTCATGTCCCGCAGTTCCGTGCCCAGGAAAGTCAGCGCGACAGGCAGCGGATCGGCCAGTCCCGTGGTTTCAACCACCAGATAATCGACCTTCTCCTCCCGTTCCAGAACGCGGTACACTGCCTCAACCAAATCTTCATTAATGGTGCAGCAGATGCAGCCATTGCTCAACTCCACCATATTGTCGTCCGTTGTTACAATTAGCTCGTTGTCAATGCCGATTTCCCCGAATTCATTCACCAAAACCGCTATTTTGAGACCTTGTTGATTGCTTAAAATATGGTTGAGTAGGGTGGTTTTGCCGCTGCCCAAAAAGCCCGTGATGATTGTAACCGGCAGTCCTTGTTGGGGCGCGTCTATCTCAATTGCAGCGTCAAGCTCATTATCTAGTGTTTGCATAAACCAAAGCGTGGCGTAAACAGCACAATAGCAGTAGGACGAGAATCACCTCCTCGCCAACTATTTTCTATTATTGCTCATTGCCAAGAGCCAGCGCGATTCACCGACCTTCCCTCCCCCCAGAGTGCAGCATGACCCTGAGCGTTTATAACACCCTAACCCGCCGAGAAGCAGCCTTTTTGCCCTTGCATCCGCCGCAAGTCTTAATGTATTGCTGTGGCATCACCGCCTATGACTACTGCCACCTCGGTCACGCCCGCACCTGTATTGTTTGGGATGTGGTCAGGCGCTATTTGAACTGGAGCGGCTATCAAGTCAAATATGTCCAGAATTTTACCGATATCGACGATAAAATCCTCAAGCGGGCGATCGCCGAAAACTCATCAATGGAGGAAGTGGCCGAGCGGTTTATTGCGGCTTACTTTGAGGACATGGAACGGCTGAATGTGGAGAAAGCCGACGCCTATCCGAGAGCGACCCATGCTTTAAATGGAATTCAGCGATTAATTGCCGAATTGGAAGCAAAAACCATGCCTATCCTGCCGAAGGCGATGTTTATTTTTCCGTACGCTCGTTTGCGGATTACGGCAAGCTGTCAGGGCGCAGGCTAGAGGAAATGCAGGCGGGAGCCAGCGGGCGCGTGGACGCAGTAGACTCAGAAAACACGATTAAGAAAGATCCCTTTGATTTTGCCCTCTGGAAAGCCGCAAAACCAGAAGAACCCGCCTGGAAATCGCCTTGGGGGCCGGGCCGTCCAGGCTGGCACATCGAATGCTCGGCTATGGTTCGCGATCGCCTGGGAGAAACCATTGATTTGCATGTGGGCGGCAGCGATCTGATTTTTCCTCACCACGAAAACGAAATCGCCCAATCAGAAGCAGCAACGGGGAAACTCCTAGCCCGTTATTGGCTGCACAACGGCATGGTCAGGGTTGAGGGGGAGAAAATGTCCAAATCCCTAGGGAATTTCATTACCATTCGCGATTTACTGGCAAAATATGACCCAATGGCAGTGCGGTTATTCATCTTACAAGCCAATTATCGCAAGCCCCTGGATTTCACGGACGACGCCCTCCAAGCCACGACCAACGGTTGGCAAACCCTCAAAGAAGCGCTGTTATTTGGCTATCAGCTCGGTTTCATCCCCAAAGCTGTCTCTAAAGACAATGGGCATGCCCAGCGGTTTCAGGAAGCGGTAGACCGAGATTTTAATTTTGCCGGGGGGTTAGCCGTTTTGTTTGAGATTGCCAAGGAATTGCGCCGCGAGAGAAATATTCTAGTTCATGAAGGCAAAACTGTCGTTCCTCCTAGGGAATTAGAACCGCTGTGGCAAAATTTACTTGAACTCGCCGGAGTTTTAGGTTTAGCTGTCCAACCCGAAGCCCCGACAACCTCTGAAACCGCTGAACTCAGCGACGCCGAGATTGAAACCCTGATTCAACAGCGTACCGCCGCCCGTCAAGCCAAAAATTTTGCAGAAGGCGATCGCCTGCGGGACGAGCTGAAGGTCCAGGGAATTACCCTCATCGACCAACCCGGCGGCATCACCAAATGGCATCGCGAATAGCTACCGGGGAAGGCTGCCATCTCACCCAGCTAAAATCAAATTAGTAGATCAGCAGAAACAGCATAAATTATGCTTTTTTTAAAACTAGAAGCGTTAGAACGCCAGGGGATTGATGTCCAAGCTGTTTTGGGGGCAAGCAATATTGTTTGTAGCGGAAGAATATTTACGAGATTAAAAGACCTTACTCTCCAAGAACGCCAAACAGCAATAGAGGTGGGGCAGAAATATTTGCGCCAAGGGATTTTCTGCTTTATCTCTGAAAGTGAAACTCAGTTAACAGTTTGGGGGGAACGTAAGGAAATACTCGCGACAGCCGCTAATCGGTTAGCGAGCGAAAATATTGCTGCTGTCTTAAAAGAACGCCAGGGCAATTTAGATCTGGAAAAATGGTTTCAGCGAATTACCGAACTTGGCGCAGACCCGGATCAACCTTCCTTAGAAGAAATCAGCAGCGTTGTTAAGGAAGTTCGTGCAGAGGAAAATGTAGAGAATTTTTCTCATCCCCACCGAAAAAGTAAATTCTTGGGAGAAAAAGATATTGAAACAGAAGGATTAAGGATTAATCAAGCGCATGCTTAGGGTTGTCTTAGATACCAATGTTTGGATATCTGCGTGGCTATGGGGAGGATTGCCGTGGAAGCTAATAATGATGCATCAAAACCAGAAAATAGTCATATATTCCTCCGCCGCAATTTTGCAAGAACTGAGTGCAACTCTAAAGAGACCCAAGTTTAAAGCGAGACTCGAATTGCTTAATGGTTCTGCTAGTGCTGTGGTAGAAACTACTTTGTCTCTCGTAAAATTATGTTCAATTGCCTGCGTTGATGCCTCTGAGTTGAGAGATCCGAACGATATTATAATTATCGGAACTGCTGTAGCGGCAGAGGCAAACGCAATCATAACCGGAGATCAAGATTTATTAGTCCTAGAATCCTATTTATCAATTTTGATTTTGACACCCAAGCAATTTATTGACCAGTATAGTTTTAGTCAATGACGCGATCGCCTGCGGGACGAACTGAAGGCCCAGGGAATTACCCTCATCGACCAACCCGGCGGCATCACCAAATGGTATCGCGAATCGTCGCGTCAATAAATACGGCAAATCCCCAAAACCTCGCTCAAGGATCGGGGATTAGGTGGTAATGGACGGGAGTGTCTGAATTAGCTGTATTGCTCGCTAATATCCAGGTTAAAGAGCATTTGCAACGATTGTAGGCAGCGCTTGCGAGCTTCAATGTCCTGCTGTGCTCGCAGTTGCACCATCGGCTCGTGGAGAATTTTATTGACGATGCCCCTGGTGAGCGCTTCGATAATTTCTTGATGTTTTTCGGCAAATTCAACCCCCAACCGGGAAAGTGCCTTTTCTAACTCCTGTTCCCGAATCGTCTCAACCTTACTCCGCAAGCAGCTAATGGTGGGAACCGCATCTAAGGAACGCCACCACAGAGCGAACGCGGTAATTTCTTCCTCTAATACCAGTTCCGCTTCCTGGGCTAGACGGCGGCGGCTCTCATGGTTTTGGGCCACCACGGCCTTGAGGTGATCGACGTTGTAAGCTTCCACGTTAGCCATGCCTTCCACATCCGAGTGGACGTTGCGCGGCACGGAAATGTCAAACAACATCAGCCGCTGCTCGCAGCTTAGACAGGTTTCCAGCTTCCCACGGTTCAAAATTGGCTCTGTGGCTCCTGTGCTGGTAAACACGATATCCGCCGCCGCGATCGCCTCCAGCATGTCTGCCAGTCCGTAGATGGGAATTTCCACTTCAGGAAATTTCTCGACCAACTCCACCGCCCGCTGATGCGATCGATTGACAATGCCGATCCGGGTCGCTTTCTTGGCCACTAAATGCTGTACCAATAAGCGAGACATCTTGCCCGCTCCGACAATGGCAATTCGACAGGAGGATAAATTGGACACTTTCAGACAAGCTAGCTCCACCGCCGCCGAACTAATAGACACGGCTCCCGTGCCGATGTTGGTTTCTGAACGCACCCGCTTCCCCGCCGTCAGGGCCTGCTTAAACAGGCGATCCAACAGGCGATCGATGCCGCTGTATTTTTGGCCAAGTTTGTGGGCGTTTTTCACCTGAGCCAGGATTTGCCCTTCCCCCAGCACCAAACTCTCCAGCCCGGCCGCTACCCGCATTAGATGGCGTACTGCGTCTTCATGGAGTAGGACAAACAGGTAACGCCGTAACTGTTGCAGAGGAACCTGGCTATTGTCGGATAAAAACTGTGAAATCTCGCCAATCCCTTGCTCAAGTGTGGGAAATGATGGCATAAATTTCCAGGCGGTTGCAGGTACTAATTACTGCAACTTCCTGAACATGGGGACAGGCGCGCAGCTGAGCGATCGCTGTTTCGAGCTTAGCTTCAGCAATACTCAATTTTTCGCGAATTTCTACTGGCGCTGTCTTGTGACTGAGACCAACAACAGCAATATTCATGTCTTCTCCCAAGGATTTATCTATCGCGCTTTAAAAATTTAAGTTCTCAAGGTGGGGCTGAGAGGCGAGGGCTGCTGGCGCAGCAACCCCATCTGATGTTCTTCCTCAATTCCTCCCGGCCATGCAGTCGATTCTAGCGGAGTTGGAGGGCTTTGGGTTGCTCGAACAGGTGAATGGTATCGACAAAGCGAGCCGTCTTGGACTGGCTGGAGATAACCAAGCTCTGGGTTCTTGCCCCGCCGTGGAAGAAACGGACGCCTTCCATCAGGGTTCCCGGCGTAATGCCACAAGCCGCAAACAGCACTGTCTCGCCGCTGGCCAGCTCGTCAGCATTATAGGCGCGGTCTGGGTCATCAATGCCCATTGCTTTCAAGCGGGCAATGTTTTGCTCTTTGCTTTCGCCAATGAGTCCCGTTTTTACAATGGCCGGGTCGTAAATGAGCTGGCCCTGGAAGTGGCCGCCCAAACAGCGCATGGCGGCTGCGGAAATCACCCCTTCCGGTGCGGCTCCAATGCCCATGAGCGCGTGGATGTTGCTGCCAGCAAAGGCACAGCACAGCGCCGCTGACACGTCACCATCGGAAATAAGGCGAACCCTGGCGCCGGCTTCGCGGATTTCACTAATCAGGTCTTTGTGGCGGGGCCGATCCATGACGACCACTACCAACTCTTCCACCGCCCGATTCATGCACTCAGAGATGATTTTCAGGTTTTCCGTGGCGGATTTAGTGATATCAACATGGCCTTGGGCAACGGGGGGCGCGGCCAGCTTTTTCATGTAAATATCCGGCGCGGCAAACAAACCACCCTTTTCTGAGATGGCCAGCACCGCCATCGAACCCGGCTGTCCGTAGGCCACGAGGTTCGTTCCTTCACAGGGATCGACCGCAATGTCAATCTCAATTAGCTCACTGGGGTTACAAAATTGATCGGCATTTTCCTGGGTGCAAATGCCCACTTCTTCGCCAATATAGAGCATGGGGGCTTCATCCCGCTCCCCTTCCCCAATGACAATGCGACCGCGCATGTGAATCTTGTTCATCCGCTCGCGCATGGCTTCCACCGCAACTAGGTCAGCCGTATTTTTGTCGCCTTTTGCCCATCCACTTTGACGACGCGATCGCCGCTTGTTCGACGACTTCGATGATTTCTAATCCGAGAGTACTTTCCACGAAACTTAATCCTCCCTAATGGCTAACGACTGCCGTTGCCCTAGCGAAATGTCTACTTCACTCCCAAAGTCTATCAAAGACTGCGATCGCCTCCAATCCGGTCTTTCCCCCTTTTGGTTAAGTTTTGCGATCGCTTAGGAGGTGGCTTTTTTTCCTGTGGTTTTCTTGGTGTTGGTGGTGCTTTTTGTCGATTTGCCGGAGCTAGTGGTACTAGTCTTACTGGATTTAGTGGATTTGGTGGATTTGGTCGTTTTTTGGTGCCTTGAGCCTCCTGTTTGGCTTCGAGGAGTTTTAAAGCGGTCTCTAGAGTAATACTTTCCGCCGTTTCACCCTCCGGCAGAGAGGCATTAGTGCGGTTATGTTTCACGTAGAGGCCGTAAGGGCCGTTGAAAATTTCCACGGGTTTTTCATCCGCTGGATGGGCGCCCAACTCTCGCAGGGCTTTCTTGGAACTGCCCCGTCCCCCTCGTCCCCGTTTTGGCTGGGCGAGTAATTCTAAGGCCCGCTCAAAATTGAGGGTGTAAATGTCATCTTCCGCTGTTAAGGAGCGATATTCCTGATTTTTGTCGCCCTGGTCGAGGACAATGTAAGGGCCAAAGCGACCAACAGCGGCTCGGATCGGTGCGCCTGTTTCCGGGTGAATGCCGAGGGTACGGGGCAAAGACAGCCATTTCACTGCTAGATCTAAGGTGACCGCATCGGTAGAAAGTCCTTTGGGCACCGACGCCCGTTTGGGCCGCTCTGACTGGCTGCTGTCGTCCTCGCCGAGCTGAACGTAGGGGCCGAAGCGGCCAATTTTGAGGTAGATGGGATCGCCGGTTTCGGGGTGCAGGCCGACTTTATCGGGGCCTTCGGTCTTCTGGCGCACCAGGGTTTCCACCTGTTCGGGATCGAGGTCGGCCGGGGTGAGGTTGTCGGGAATGGAAGCCGTTACGGTGCCATTCTCGTTTTGGGCCTCTAGGTAAGGGCCATACTTACCAATGCGGACGATGGCCGCCAGGTTTTCCAGATTGACCACTCTGGCGATCGCGGGATCGATGCCATCATCTCGGACTTTAACCTTGACCTGCTGCTCTAAGCCGTTCTCCCCCAGATAAAACTGTTCCAGATAGGGCAACCACTGGGCTTGACCGGCGGCAATTTCATCTAAGGTTTGCTCCATGCGGGAGGTAAATTTGGTATCCACCAAGTCGGGAAAATGCCCCTCCAGCAAACCCACCACCGCAAAGGCCATGAAGGTTGGCACCAGGGCTTTATTGCGCAGTTGGACATAGCCGCGATCCACAATCGTACTCATGATGGTGGCGTAGGTGCTGGGACGGCCAATTCCTTCGCTTTCCAGGGTTTTCACCAGCGAGGCTTCGGTGTAGCGAGCCGGGGGCTGGGTTTCGTGACCGAGGGTTGCTAATTCTTTACAGGCGGGGCGATCGCCAACTTGCAGGGGCGGCAGCACCACCTCGCGATCTTCTAAGGCAGCTTCGGGGTCGTCGGAACCCTCCACATAAGCCCGGAAAAAGCCTGGAAAATCAATACGTTTGCCCGACGCGCGAAACAGAGCATCTTCCACCTCCAGGCTAATCGCAATTTGGGTCAGGCGGGCTTCTGCCATTTGGGAGGCAACGGTACGCTTCCAGATCAGGTCGTACAGGGACAGCTCCCGTCCCGACAGCCCGGTTTCATTGGGGGTGCGAAAGCGGCTCCCCGCTGGACGGATGGCTTCGTGGGCTTCCTGGGCCCCTTTACTTTTGGTCGTAAACTGCCTCGGTTGGGGGCTGAGGTATTGGCGGCCGTAGATTTCCTCCACGCAGGTTCGGGCCGCTTGAATGGCCTGGTCAGACAAGTGTACCGAGTCCGTCCGCATGTAGGTGATATAGCCTTCTTCGTAGAGTCGCTGGGCAACCTGCATGGTTTCGCGGGCGGAGATGCCCAGCTTGCGGTTGGCTTCCTGCTGGAGGGTTGAGGTAATGAAGGGAGGGGAGGGACGGCGGATGGTAGGCCGCTCCTCGGTATGGCTGACTCGCCAGGGTTGATCGGCTAAGCGCATCGCGCGGCTGGGCTTGAGCTTCGTTGAGCAGTACCACCTCGCGACCCGCTGGAATTTGGCCGTC
>JAAUTE010000010.1 GCA_012031815.1 Chloroflexaceae bacterium | reverse complement strand
GGGGGAGCCGCCACCCACGTCGCCGCGGCGGAAGGAACGGCAGCCATTTCCAGCGCTTCCAGCATTTCCCTGGCTGAGGCGTAGCGATCTCTGGGATGAAAGCGGGTAGCCCGATCGAGAACTGCGACTAGGGCGCGGCTGAGGCGGGGCGTTTCGCTCTCCCAGAGAATTTCCCCCGTGCGGGGGTCGGCTTGCAGTTGACCCGGGTGTTTGCCCGTCAACAGGTAAATGACCGTCAGTCCCAAACTGTAAAGGTCGCTAGAAAATACCGGACGGCCAGCAGCTTGCTCCGAGGCCATGTAACCCGGCGTCCCCACCGCCACGGAATGGTTAGTGCGTCCGTGGTTATCGTAAACGGTGGCGATCGCTTCTTTAACGGCCCCAAAGTCGATGAGGACGGGCTTACCGTCTTTTTCGCGCAAAATAATATTGTCTGGTTTAATATCGCGGTGAATGATGCGGCGGCTGTGAACAAAGTCTAAAACGGGCAAAATGTCGGCGAGCAGGGAGCAAACGGCAGACTCACTGAAAGGGCCGCTGTCCCGGACTTTTTGCTGGAGGGTGGGCCCGGGAATGTATTCTTGAACCAGAAAAAATTGACCGGCTTCGGCAAAATAAGCATAGAGGCAGGGAATCTGGGGATGGGCTTCTCCCAGTTCCTCCAAGGTTGCGGCTTCTCGCTGAAAACAGTCCAATATCCACCGCTCCGTGGCTGGGTCTTGTACGGCGGGCTGCAACTGTTTAATGACGCACTGACGACCAGAGGGCATGTGAGTATCGCTGGCAAGAAAGGTCTGGCCGAATCCACCTCTGCCCAAAGTTTTCTCAATGCGATAGCGGTTATTTAAGGTGGTCGTCATGGGCCAACAGCTCAGGGTTAACCGATTGCACTCCCGATCTTAACTTTTCTGACGGAGAGCGGTTGGGGCTGGTTTCATAAACTGGCACAGCCTTAAGGCACTGTCCGCTCCTTACCCGCCACGGAAGTTTTTGCTCAATTGGCGCTCAATTCCTGAGTTTTTTGCTTAAGTTTTTCCTGTTCCTGCTTGAGAGCGGCTTCCAGGAGCTGTAATTGTTCCCGACGGGTTTCTACCTCCAAGCGAATTCGGGTTAATTCCTGACTTTGAGCCGTTAGTTCCCGCCGCCACTGCTCGACTCTCACCTGTTCTGCGGCCACAAATTCCGGGGTAATGGCACTGTCGCCCAGGTATTGCTCTACCAGGTTGAGCAACCAATCCGTTGCCTCTTGCAGCTCAATGACCTGGCGCTGTTCGTTCAGTTCCGCTAAGACGATCGCCCCCTCTCCCAGCCAACTTTCAACGGCGAGGGGGATAATTTCTGTTTTGGCAAATACCCACACCGCTGCGGATTTTTGGCAAGCTAACAACTGGAGTTTCTTGTCGCCAGCCATCGGATTGTGTTGCACTCGCGCCAGGTAGAGCATGCTTGGTTAGATGGCAACTCGTCTATAACTACAATAAATTGACCGCGCAAGCTCCGTAAACCATAGCGGGGGGAACGCCTTTGAGGGATCGACTTCAGCCTTTTTCGTCGGGATTCCTGTCCCTTACTGCAACCGTCGCAGGCGTTCCTGGAGGATTTCTGCCTGTTTTTCGGCTTCTGCTAGGGCAGCTCTCGCTCCCTGAATAATCTCGGCGGGGGCTTTATTAACAAACCCTGGATTATTGAGGCGGTTCTGTAAAGATTGGGCTTCAGCAGCGATTTTAGTGCGCTTTTTCTCTAGCTTAGCGCTCAAGGCGGCAATATCGACCAGTCCAGAGAGGGGAATTAAGACTTCCACCGTACCCACGACGCTAGCCATAGCCTGGCCCACTTCTTCTTGGCGATCGCTGACAATTTCCAGGTGATGGACTTTGGCCAGATCGCGGATGTAGGCGGCTCCTTGGGTGAGGATGTCCCGTTCTTGGGCCGCTTGACTGTGGAGAATGGCGGGAACGGTGTCGCCGGGCTTGATTTCGGCTTCCGCTCGCAGGTTACGAAGGTTGCGGATGGCTTCAATGAGTAGTTGGAAAGATTGCTCCAAATCGGAGTTAATGAAAGTCGGGTCGGGAGTGGGATAGGCTTGCCGGGCTAAAACCGCTCCCTGGGGTTGGGCGAGGCTCTGCCAGATTTCTTCGGTGATGTGGGGCATGAAGGGATGGAGCAGTTTTAAGGTGCCGTCGAGGACGTAAGCTAAGGTTTGCTGGGCGACCTGCCGGGAGGGAGAGCCGGCCCCCTGCCAGAGGCGGGTTTTGACCAGTTCAATGTACCAGTCGCAAAATCTCCCCAAATGAAGTCATAGAGCCGTTTGGCGGCTTCTCCCAGTCCGTAGGCTTCAATATCGGCGACGGTCTGCTCTACCAGGTGATGGAAGCGCGAGAGAATCCAGGCATCGCTCAGTTCTAGGGTTTCGCTCCTGGGTGCGCCCAACTGTTGGGGGGTCTGGCCGTCCAGGTTCAGCATCACGAAGCGGGCGGCGTTCCAGAGTTTGTTGGCGAAGTTGCGGGAGGCTTCTACCGAGGGCGACTCGTCCGTTTGGCGATCGTACTGCAAGCTGATATCTTGTCCGGCTCCAGCCACTTCCCGGATCAGGGTGTAGCGCAGGGCATCCACGCCGTATTTGTCGATGAGTACCAGGGGGTCGATGCCGTTACCCGCCGATTTAGACATTTTTTTTGCCGTTTTCGTCCCTGACCAAACCGTGGATGTAAACATCTTTGAAGGGAATGCGATCGCTAAAATGGGCGCACATCATGGTCATGCGGGCGACCCAGAAGAAGATGATGTCAAAGCCGGTAACCAGGGTGCTGGTGGGGTAGTAGGTTTGGAGATCGAGGGTTTGCTCCGGCCAGCCCAGGGTGGAGTAGGGCCACAGTCCCGACGAAAACCAGGTATCGAGAACGTCCGGGTCTTGCTGGAGTTGAACGGTGGGGCCGTATTGGGCCTGGGCTTTGGCCTGGGCTTCGGCGGCGTCGCGGGCCACGATGAAGGGAGTTTGCTCGGTAATTTCGCCGTTGGTTTCGCTGATCACGTACCAGGCAGGGATTTGGTGGCCCCACCACAGTTGGCGGGAGATGCACCAGTCTTTGAGTTTGACCAGCCAGTCCCGGTAAACTTTCGTCCAGCGCTCAGGGACAAACCGGGGTTCCTGGTGGCGATCCAGACGCTCTAAGGCTTTGCGGGCCAGGGGTTCAATGCGGACAAACCATTGGGTAGACAGCAGGGGTTCCACCGGGACTTTGCCGCGATCGCTAAAAGGCACGCTGTGGCGGTAGGCTTCGGTTTTGAGGAGGACGCCTTGGGCTTCCAGGTCTTGAACCAGGGCCTTGCGGGCAACAAACCGGTCTAAACCAGCGTAGGGCCCGGCGTTATCGTTGAGGCTGCCGTCCCGGTTCATGATGTTGATGAAGGGCAGGTTGTGGCGCTTGCCCATCTCAAAGTCGTTGGGGTCGTGGGCGGGGGTTACTTTAACGCAGCCCGTACCAAAACTGGGATCGACCAGTTCGTCGCCAAAAATGGGAATTTCCCGGCCTGCGATCGGCAGGGTCACGGTTTTGCCGATCAGGTGCTGGTAGCGCTCGTCCTGGGGGTTCACGGCTACGCCCGTATCGCCCAGCAGGGTTTCCGGGCGGGTGGTGGCCACCACCAGATAATCGCTGCGATCGCTGAGGGGATAGCGCAGGTACCAGAGGTGACCGTCTACTTCTTGGGATTCCACTTCCAGGTCAGAGACGGCGGATTGGGAAGCGGGACACCAGTTAACCAGGTAGTTACCCCGATAGATTAAGCCGGCTTCGTAGAGTTGGACAAAGGCGGTACGGACAGCGAGAGAAAGGGTGTCATCGAGGGTGAAGCGCTCCCGCGACCAGTCGGCGGAGAGTCCCAGGCGCTTAAGCTGGTTGACGATGGTGTTGCCCGATTGGGCTTTCCACTGCCAGGCCCGCTCCAGAAATTGCTCGCGACCAATATCGTAGCGGGTTTTACCTGCGGCGCGGAGTTGTTTTTCCAGGATGGTTTGGACGGCGATGCTGGCGTGGTCGGTTCCGGGCAAGCAGAGGGTGTTGTCGCCTCCCATGCGGTGGTAGCGAACCAGGGTGTCAATTAGGGAAGCCTCGAAGGCGTGACCCATGTGCAGGCTGCCCGTGACGTTGGGCGGAGGAATCACCAGGCTGAAGGGTTTGCCGCTGTGGTGGGGATCGGCTTGAAAGACTTGCTCGCTTTCCCAATGCTGCTGCCATCGGGCTTCGGTGGTGCGGGGGTTATATTGGCTGGGCAGGTTGGGCTGGCTCTGACTCATTGCTCAATTCTCAAGGGACAGTCGTACCTAATTGTATTAGCAAGGGTTAACTGGGTGCTGCCATCGACGAACGCTAGGGACGGGACGGGCTGCGATGAGGTTCACGAAAGTTACGATGGTTACGATGCCACCGGTCGCTGCCCAATTCTTTCAACTCTTATCAACTAATCTGGCTCGATCCACATTAAGGTCTGGCCGTACTCCACTGGCTCGCCGTTTTCCGCCACCACTTCCATGACCTGACCCGAAACTTCCGCTTCAATCTCGTTCATGAGCTTCATGGCTTCGATAATGCAAACTGTCTGTCCCTTGCGGATGCGATCGCACTTTCCACAAAGGGCGGTTCGCCGGGAGCGGGGGGCGCGATAAAAAGGTTCCCACCATTGGCGAGGTGATCTCCACCCACTTGCTGCGATCGCGGGCGGGAGAAGTTGGTTCTGGGACAGCCACGGGAGTGACTTGCGGTAGAGGCAGCGGCGCGGCGGAGGTTTGGGCAACGGACGGAGGCAGGGCCACCCACTCGCTCCCACTCCCCTTGCGGAAAGTTAGCTCTAGATCGTTGTGCTTGAGCGTTAACTCCGTAATACTCGTTTGCGAGACCGCCGTGAGAAAGTCCCGAAGTTCATTCCAATCGACTGTCACAGATGGTTTTTCCCCATAGTAAAAAAATCAGCGAACAGCCGGGAAGCTGCCCGTAATGCCCCGTTTTTGCCCCTTGACGCTGCAATTATTCCCGACCGAGGTAGGAATCGTTGCGGGTATCAATCTTGATGCGCTCGCCGATGGAAATAAACAGGGGAACCATCACCTGGGCGCCCGTGGAAACAATGGCCGGCTTAGAACCACCAGTGGCCGTATCGCCTTTGACGCCCGGATCGGTTTGGATGATTTCTAAAATCACCGAGGTCGGTAGCTCTACCTCTAAAATTTGTGTCCCCCAGGAAACAACGTTCACCTCCATGCCCTCGCTCAAGTACTTGACGCGATCGCCAATTTGTTGGGGATTGAGGCGCATCTCCTCATAGCTTTCCATGTCCATGAACACAAATTGCTCGCCTTCTTTGTAAGTGTGTTGCATGGTGCGCTTTTCTAGGGTCGCTTGAGGTACGGTTTCCCCCGCTCGGAAGGTACGCTCGACTACGTTGCCTGTGCGGGCATTTTTGAGCTTAGTGCGGACAAAAGCCGAGCCTTTACCGGGTTTGACGTGGAGAAATTCTACTACGCGCCAAACATCGCCATCTAGCTCAATGGTTACGCCGCTACGAAAGTCGTTACTAGAAATCATGAAACTCGTCTACCGCCACTAAAACCAAGTGTATATTTTACCGGATCGGCGTCCCTTGCTAACAGGCGCATTCTATAACCCTCTCTTTAGGGGCGATCGCCATTCCGGCTGGGAACGCATCAGTTGCTCAATGGCCCCTAGCAATCGCTGGGGAGGGACGGGTTTGCCCAGATGTTGGTTAAACCCGGCTTGAATCGCGTATTGGGCATCTTTGGGCCCCGCACAGGCCGTTAGGGCGATCGCCGGTAGTTTTTGGTATTGGGGCTGGGCGCGAACCCGTTGCAGCAGTTGGTAGCCGTCCATTTGGGGCATGGCAATGTCACAAACGAGAATATTGGGCGAGCATTGAGCCAGGCAATTTAAGGCATCGGCAGCGCCAGCCACGGCGATCGCCCTCGCCCCGGCCTGCTCCAGCAAAAAAGTCGTTAATTCCCGCGTATCGGGGTCATCTTCCACGAGCAGCACCTCAACCCCGACCAGGGAAGGCAGGGAATTTTCCGGGGCGGCTGAGTCACTACTGGCAGTGAGGGGGACATCCGGGGCAGAACTGGGCAGCAGCAGGGTAAAGGTTGCCCCTAACCCCTTACCCCCACTGGTCACGCTGATCGTACCGCCGTGCATTTCCGTGATATGGCGTACAATTGCTAGCCCCAAGCCCAAGCCCCCGAATTGACGGGTCGTGGTGCCGTCTTCCTGGCGAAAATACTCAAAGACATGGGGTAAAAACTGGGGATCGATGCCCTGGCCGTTGTCTTCGACCTGGATTTGCACCAGGCAGTCTCGCCGAGCCAGCCGTACCGTCACTTGCCCGCCGCTGGGGGTAAACTTGACCGCATTAGCCAGGAGATTCCAAACAACCTGCTGCAAGCGACCCGGATCGCCTAGTACCGGCGCAAGATTCGGTTGGTAATCCGTTTTGAGGTGAAGGTTTTTGGCTTCAATGGCCAGGCGCATGGTTTCCAGGGCTGCCCTCACAACCGACTCAATGTCCACGGATTCCAGGCGTAAATTGAGTTTACCCTGCAAAATTCGGGAAATATCTAACAAATCGTCGATGAGCTGCACCTGGAGTTTGACGTTGCGTTCGATGGCGCCGGCCGCCTGACTCAGGAGTTGGCTGTTTGAAGGATAGCGCTGCAACATGCCAGCCCAGCCCAGGATCGGATTCAGGGGGGTGCGTAATTCGTGGGAGAGAACCGCCAAAAATTCATCCTTCAAGCGATTGGCCCGATCCAGTTCCTCCGCCCGCTGTTGCAGTTCTGAGCGCAAGCGCGATCGCTCCAGCACCGTGGCGACCTGTTCGCAAACCGTTTCCATCAATGCCAGCTCGTCTGGTTCAAAGCAAGGCCGTTTGGAGGTGCCAAAGGAAAAGGTGCCGATCAAGCGCTGGCCAGCCAGCAGCGGATAGCAAGCATAGGCCCTCACGCCCAGGGCACGGAGTACGTCCGTAATGGGATCTTGGGAGTCCTGCAAGTCCTCGATCACTCGCTGCTGCTGCTGCAAGGCGACCGTTCCGCAAACTGCATGGCCCAACTCTAGCCAGCGCATTTGGTTGGCGATCGCCTCGGAACCCCGCCGCAGGTATTTAGATAGAGTTTTGCTGTTTTCGTCAAGTAAATAATTAAATAAAATTCCAGCCCCAAATGGGCAGAGAGCTGCTCGAACAGGTGAGCGATGAAGGTTTCCGGCTGCTCGTGTAGTAACAATTGATTGGCAATGCCATAGAGCAGGGCCAAGCGTTCGTGGCTTTTTCCAGGGCAGCGGCGGCGACCTTGCGATCGGTAATATCCTCTGCCAGACCCGCGATACAGCCAGGGGAGCCATCGGCAACGCTCATGGGAAAACCCCGGTGGCGAATCCAGCGAATTAAGCCATCTTCGCGGTGAATGCGGTATTCCAGGTCAAAGCGATCGGTCTGTCCCTGGTGCTGGACGACCTGGCGCACTTGCTCGCGGTCTTCGGGGCAAATGGACTCTAGCCAACTAGAGGGGTTTTGGTAGAGGCTGGCACAGGAGCGGCCCCAAATAGGCTCGTAGGCAGGACTGACGTAGAGAAGGCGATAGTTCTGGCGATCGCCGATCCAAAACACGTCCTCAATGGTTTCTGCCATGTGCCGAAAGCGGGCTTCGCTTTGCCGCAGGTTTTCTTCCGCAAGCTTGAGGTCGGTGAGATCGTTGTTGAAAGCATAAAATCCCTTTGTTTGACCCAGTTCGTCAAAATCAGGGATGTATTCCCGGCGGACATAGCGTCTGCCGACCCTAGGGAAAGACACCCAGAGTTCGGCGGTCACAACCTGCCCCGATAGGGCGGTTTCAATGTCGCGCTCCATCAATGAATAAGCCTCTTCCCCCATAAAGTCCTTCACCGACTGGCCGAGAATCTCCTCGGCTGGATGGCCAAACCAGTGAGTATAGGCCCGATTGACGAAGCGATAGCGACCTTCTTTGGTGACATAGGCAATTAGCGCCGGAATCGCGTTGGCAATCAGCCGCAGTTCCTCTTCTCGCCATCGCAGCGTATCTTCAACCAGTTTGCGATCGCTAATATCGAGGATGCTCACCAAAACGCGATCGTAGCTGTCGCTATTCGGGAACGCCAGGGTAAAAAAAACATGGATATACTGACCGCGCAGGGTTTTCAGCCGCGTTTCTGCTTCAAAATACCGGCAGCCATCGGCCAGGGCTAGCACCTTCTCCAAAAAAACCGACCGGGTGGCGGCGGTAAAAATCTGGGTCAAGGAGGCGAGCAACTCTTCCTTGGAGGTAGCGCCAAACAGCTTCAAACTATGCTGATTGACCTCTTTAACGGTGACCAACTCGATGGCTTGCTCTAGGGCTGCCGGACAGTCCTGGAAATAGGCCCGCAAGTCCCTGACGCCTCTCGCTTTCAGCTCGTCAAGCCAGGTTTTGAGCTGACTAAAATCTTTTATCCAGATGGAAACCCCTGCGTTCTCAAAAATCGAGCGATAGCGGGCCTCACTGCCTTCCAGGGCAGCTTCAGCCTGTTTGAGATCGCGTTGGAGTTGTTGTTGCAGGGAGGGCTGAGTGGGTACTTCGGCGGTAAGAATGACAATCTGTCCCAAAATTGCTCCCGTTTCCCCAAAAAATTGGACTACAAGCAACCTGAAAAAACCTGGACTCTCCCTCAACCCGCAGCCATTGAATAGGTGAGGGTGCGGCAGGCTCTCCTGGGGTCGGGTCTGTTACCGGAACCAGAGAGGGATGATTTTCCCAGCTTCCTTGTCTGAGAGGGTCTGAGGAAAATTTTGGCTTGCCGATTAGCTGAGCGCAGGCATCATTGTAGAGTGATACCCGTTGGGGCCCCCACCATAAAACTATGGGCAGGGGGGAAGTCAAGCAAATACCAAGGGCTGTCCGCAAACTTTGGGGCCAGGACTCCAAGGAGCCGAGGGGAGTAGCTGACCAGTCTGCGACCTGCATTGATGCGCCCATTGCTCCGCCCAGGGCAAACAGCTCGTCTAAGGGTGTTGTCTGAACCATGAATGAAGATGCGGTTAGAGAATTCCTTTCCCCGCCAAGAATTCGGGAATTGGGTTATCATTGGCTGGTCACTTGCGCGTTTGCTCAGAGACCTGAAGGTTTACATTAAGATGTTTACTAAATGCCTCTTCCCGAAGAAGGAATTAGGCTGCTCCCAGGAAGAGCTGCGCCAGACATTACTTCAATCTAACGGGTTTTCAACCGCCTGTCAGACTTTAACGCTGGTCTCTTGCAGCCAAAAACTGGAAGAGAATGGGAGGAGATTAGTCGGGAGAGTTGCCATTGAATCCACTGAGGATTTTAGCCCTTGCTGGACTACGGTTTGCCTGGAAAGGGATTGCCCTTAAATAGGCAATTGCCGCTGTTAATCAACGCCATTCTTCCTTGAGTTTAACGTCTACTTAGTCCTATTTTGAACAATTAATCGATTTCAAAGATTGAGAAATGATACGTTTAGAGCATATCAGCAAAATTTATCCGACAGGGGAAGTTCTCAAGGATGTTAACTGGGAGCTTAACGCTGGCGATCGCATTGGTTTAGTGGGAGCCAATGGGGCGGGCAAATCCACCCAGCTAAAAATTATTGCAGGGGAAATGGAGCCAACTGAGGGGGAAGTCATTGCGCCAGCTAGCCTGCGAATTGCCTATTTGACCCAAGAGTTTGAAGTCGATCCCGCCCGCACGGTGCGAGAAGAATTTTGGACGGTCTTTACCCAAGCCAATCAGGCTCAGCGGGAGTTGCAGAAAATTCACCGTCAAATGGAGTCGGCTCCAGGAGAAGATTTGGATCGGCTCATCCACGAGATGGACAACTGGCAGCGCCAGTTTGAAGCCCTTGATGGCTATACCTTAGAAGCCCGCATCGAAAAGCTGATGCCCACCATCGGCTTTAGCGCGGAAGATGGCGATCGCTTAGTGAGTGCCTTTAGCGGTGGCTGGCAGATGCGCATGAGTTTAGGCAAAATTTTGCTGCAAGAGCCAGATGTTTTACTTCTGGACGAGCCGACCAACCATCTGGACTTAGCCACCATTGAGTGGTTGGAAACCTATCTCAAAGGGTTGAACGTACCGATGGTCATTGTTTCCCATGACCGGGAGTTTCTGGATCGCCTCTGCAACCAAATTGTTACGAAACGAGCGAGTGTTTCAGCGGTTTACGCAGGGAATTATACTGCTTATTTAGATCAAAAAGTATTTAATCAAGAAGTTCAGCAAAGTACCTACGAACGCCAACAAAAAGAGATTGAACGGCAGCAGGCGTTTGTAGAGCGTTTTCGTGCCAGTGCAACCCGCAGTACCCAGGCGAAAAGTCGAGAAAAGCAACTGGAGAAAATTGAGGTCATATCAGCGCCCCTAGCGGATCTAAGAACCCTACAATTCCAATTCGCCGCGGCTCCGCGCAGCGGTGAGGTGGTGGCAACTGTTACCGACTTATCCCATTCCTACGAGGATAAAATCCTATTTCTCGGTGCTAATTTAGAGGTTAACCGGGGCGATCGTATTGCCTTTTTGGGGCCGAATGGTAGCGGTAAATCTACGCTACTGCGCTTAATTATGGGATTGGAAACACCCAGTGAGGGCAAGGTTACACTAGGAAAACATCAGGTAATTCCGGCTTACTTTGAACAAAACCAAGCCGAAGCCCTAGACCTGGAGAAGACCGTCATGGATACCATTCACGATGAGGTTCCTGACTGGAAAAATGAAGACGTGCGCCGCCTGTTGGGTCGGTTTCTCTTCAGCGGCGAGACTGCTTTCAAACAAGTAGGCGCGTTGAGTGGTGGCGAGAAAGCCCGTTTAGCCTTGGCAAAAATGTTATTGCAACCGGCAAACTTGCTGATTTTGGATGAGCCAACCAATCATCTGGATATTCCCGCCAAGGAAATGCTAGAAGCAGCGTTAAAAAGCTACGAAGGAACGGTTCTGCTGGTGTCCCACGACCGCTACTTTATCGGTCAGGTTGCCAACAAAATTGTTGAAATACGGGATGGGGAATTGAGAACCTATTTAGGGAACTATCATTATTACTTGGAAAAATTAGCTGAGGAACGTCAAAAAGCCGAACAGGGGAAAATAGAGGCTGAAAAAACCGTTAAAGCGGCGGCTAAACGTGTTAAAGAGCAGGAGAAAAAAGCTAAAAGAAAAGCCAAGTAATGGAACCAATACCACTAATGGCTCAGTTTCTTTAACCTTCCGCCCCATCGGATTTATCGGTTTGCTGCTTGCTTAAAACAGCGAGTAGCTGTTCTCTTACAGCCTTTGCCCAAGCATCGAAATTAAATTCATGGCTGGTGGGGTTAACGTTATAAAGACGGACGTATTGGAAATTTAATCCGTCCTCTAGTTCTTGCCGGGCTGTCCGATCCATACAACTAACCCTCTTGAATTTTTACAAATAGCTACGACGGCTTTATTATTGCACCCAGCCTAACTTTTGTCTTCCTCTTTATGCATTTTTGTCAATCAAAGAATACTGGCTTTGCATTTATTTGGGCTGGCAATACGTAAACAAACCTTAGGCTACAAGTCGTTAAACCAGGAAGGTGTCATGGTGTTTTTGTCCCCTACTCACTATTTTGGGCAAGCCGTCAGTCAGTAGATTTCAGGAATGTTTTTGGCGATTGACTGAAACGGCCATGCGCAGGAGTTGGTTCTCTACGAAGGGGCAGGTTCGTACTAAAAAACTAAATTTAAGCGATCGCAAACTCCCCATCCTTCTGGCCGAGGTTTCTGTTCTTCCTTTCGGGAGATTGATCTTTGTTCGCCCCTACGGGATAGTTTTAGCTAGGTGATTTAGCTAGCTACTTTAACGATTTTGGGAAAAGTAAATTGTGGAAATCGGGGCAACTTATCTAGGTAATAATCGCTGCAAGTTTACAATTTGGGCACCGTTACTGGAGCGGGTTGAATTAAAAATTGTTGAACCAGAGCAGGGGCTTATCCCCATGCATCAGGATGAGAAGGGATATTGGCAGGTTGAGGTTGCTAATGTTTTTCCAGATACGCGCTATTTCTTTCAATGGAACAGCGATACAAGTCGCCCCGATCCAGCCTCCCACTACCAACCGGACGGGGTTCATCAAGCTTCGGCGGTGGTCGATCACAGCAGGATGAACTGGCAGGATGGGCAATGGCAAGCCCCTGATTTAGCAGGGTGGATTATATACGAGCTACACGTTGGAACCTTCACGCCGCAAGGAACGTTTGCTGCTATTATTCCCCGACTTCCTGACCTAAAAACTTTAGGCATTAATGCTATTGAAATTATGCCCGTTTCTCAATTTCCAGCGATCGCAACTGGGGATACGACGGGGTTTATCCTTTTGCTGTGCAGAATTCCTATGGCGGACCCCAGGGATTAAAACAATTGGTTGAGGCAGCGCACCAACAGGAAATTGCGGTTATTCTTGATGTAGTTTACAATCACTTTGGCCCGGAAGGTAACTATATTGCCCAACAGGCTCCCTATTTTACGGACACATATCACACGCCCTGGGGAAGCGCGATCAATTTCGATCATATTCACAGCGATGGCGTTCGCAACTACTTTATTCAAAATGCGCTTCATTGGTTCGAGCATTACCATCTAGATGCGCTGCGCTTAGACGCCGTTCATGCAATCTATGACTTTGGTGCCAAGCATATTTTGCAAGAATTGGCGGAAGCTGTTGCCGCTTTATCCCAAAAAGTAGGACGAAAACTTTATTTAATTGCCGAGAGCGATCTCAACGATGTTCGCGTGATTCGCCCCATTGAATTAGGTGGATATGGGATTGATGCCCAATGGAGTGATGATTTTCACCACTGTGCTCATACGTTGTTAACCGAAGAATCTCTAGGCTATTATGCGGACTTTGGCAAATGCGAACAGCTCGCAAAAGCCTACAAGTGCAGCTTTGTTTATGATTGGTATTATTCCGCTTTTCGCCAACGCTATCACGGCAGCGATGCTTGCGATCACCCCGGCGAGCAGTTTGTGGTTTGCATACAAAATCACGATCAGGTTGGCAATCGCATGTTGGGCGAGCGGCTGGCCCATTTAACGTCCTTTGAAGCCCTGAAATTAGCGGCGGCTGTCTTGATGCTGTCGCCCAATATCCCGCTTTTATTTATGCGGGAAGAATATGGGGAAGACGCCCCTTTTCTTTATTTTGTCAGCCATAGCGATCGCGATTTAGTTCAGGCGGTGAGAGAAGGGAGAAAGCGAGAATTTGCCGACTTTCATTTGGAGGGAGAATACGTCGATCCCCAAAGTCTAGAAGCTTACAATCGCTCTAAATTACAATGGCAAAACCGCCGGGAAGGAAAGCATCAAATTTTGTGGCAGATGTACCGAGACTTGATTCAACTTCGACGCAGCCATCCTGCCCTAAACGCTTTAGATAAACAAAACTTACAGGCGATCGCCAACGAAGAGTATAAGGTGTTATTTCTGCATCGCTGGCAGGAGCAAGGGCAAATTTATGCCGTGCTGAATTTCCGAGAGCAGGATTGTCAATTGCTCGTGACCCCACCGCCGGGAACTTGGCAAAAGCTGATTGATTCTGCTGAATCTCGTTGGCTAGGAGCGGGAAGCGAACTGCCATCCCAATTAAGCGAAAAACAAGAATTAACGATTAAAGGACATGGCTTTGTAATTTACGAGACATAGCCCTGCTTTATTTCACCAACACTTTTTGAATATTGATTATGAGAATTCCGACGACTACTTACCGCATTCAGTTTCATTCTGAATTCAACTTTGAGAAAGCCAGACAAATTGTTCCTTATCTGGCAGAGTTAGGGATTTCTGATGTGTATGCCTCACCTATCTTTAAGGCTAGGGCTGGAAGTACCCACGGGTATGATGTTGTCGATCCTAATCAAATTAACCCAGAGCTAGGAACCGAAACTGTTTTTCAGAATCTCCTAGCGGCGATCGCTAAATATCAAATGGGATGGTTGCAGGACATTGTTCCTAATCACATGGCCTATGACAGCCAAAATGAGTATTTGATGGATGTCTTAGAAAATGGTTCGGATTCACAATATTATAGTTTTTTTGATATTGCCTGGGATCAGCCCTTTGAAGAAATTCAAGGTCGGGTATTGGCTCCAATGCTTGGTAATTTTTACGGAGAATCTTTAGAGAACGGAGAAATTCGCTTAAGCTACGACGAAGCGGGATTGAACGTTAATTATTACAGTTTGCGTTTGCCAATCAGGATGGAATCCTATGCTTACTTTATAACCCATAACTTAGGACATTTAACTCGGATTTTAGGCCGGAACAATCCGGATTTTATTAGATTATTGGGAATTTTATACCTATCAAAAAGTATTGCCGATACCAAAGGGAAAGCACGAGACGACCAAACCACCTTTATCAAAAATTTATTATGGGAGCTTTATCAGCAAAACCAAGAGGTTCAGAAGTTTATTGAGGATAACCTTAGGGTTTTCAACGGGGAAGCAGGCAATCCCGAAAGTTTTAACCTCCTCGATACTCTATTATCCGATCAATTTTATCGTTTGGCTTTTTGGAAAGTTGGAGCAGAAGAAATTAATTATCGTCGATTTTTTACGGTCAATGAACTCATTTCCGTGAGAGTCGAAGACCCTAGAGTCTTTAAAGAAACCCATGCTTTAATTTGTCAACTTGTTAGGGAAGAAAAAGTTACTGGACTTCGCATCGATCACATTGATGGACTTTACGATCCGACGCGATACGTTCAGGAATTGCGGGAAACCTGGACGACACTTATATCACTGTCGAAAAAATCTTGGAATTAGCGGAAGAACTTCCTGACTTATGGCCAGTTCAAGGAACCAGTGGCTATGATTTTCTCAATCGCGTTAACGGCGTACTGTGTCAAATTGGCCATGAAGATAAACTCGATCAACTTTATCGCCTTTTCTCAGGTGTCTACCAGCCCTATGAAGAATTGGTAATTGAGAAAAAAGCACTTATTGAAGAGAGAAATTTAGCCGGTGATGTTGACAATTTGGCACGCTTACTTAAGCGTATTTCGGCACAAACAAGAAAAGGTAGAGATTTACCCTCTATGGACTCAAACGCGCTCTAGTTGAAATTCTGACCCTGTTTCCGGTTTACCGAACTTACATCAGTGCTGAAGGCCATAGCGACGCCGATCTTGACTACATTAATACAGTAATCGAGCGAGCTAAAGAGCGCGATCCATTATTGGTGCAAGAAGTTAAGTTACATCAAAACTTTATTTTTACTAGAGTTTCCTGATGACTGTACTGAGCAACAGCGTCAGGAGCAGCTTTATTTTGTAATGCGCTTACAACAATTAACTGGCCCCTTGATGGCAAAAGGTGTTGAAGATACCCTGTTTTATGTTTACAATCGTCTAATTTCTCTCAATGAAGTAGGTGGGAATCCGGGGCAGCTTGGAATATCTTTAGAGGCATTTCACGAGTTTTAATCGTAAACGCTGCGATCGCTGGCCAGAGGCGATGAATGCAACAGCAACCCATGACACGAAACGAGGTGAAGATGCACGGGCACGGATCAATATTCTCTCCGAAATTCCCGAAGAATGGGAACAACATCTATTTCAGTGGCGCGAACTTAATCGAGATAAAAAAACGCGGCAGGAGAGAAATTTAATTCCGAGCACTAATGATGAATACTGTTTCTATCAGGCAATTTTGGGTGGGTTTCCCTTTGCGGATGGTGAGTATCCGGAATTTGTAGAGCGGGTTAAGGCCTATACTATTAAAGCTATTCGAGAAGCTAAAGTACGAACAGCCTGGCTGCGTCCCGATACCCAATACGAAGAAGGTTGCCTTCAATTTGTCGAGGCAGTCTTGTCCCAGAACCCCGAAAATACCTTTCTCGAATCTTTTCGTCCTTTTCAAAAAAATTAGCTTTTATGGCATTTTCAATTCTCTTTCTCAGGTGTTGCTAAAGTTTACCGCACCGGGAATTGCTGATGTTTATCAAGGCACTGAATTATGGGATTTAAGCTTTGTCGATCCTGACAATCGCCGTCCGGTTGATTATCAACGACGCCAAACCTATCTGCAAGAAATTAAAGCCAAGGAACCGCAAGATCGGCTGAGGCTATTGGTAGCGCTGCTCAACTCACCGGAAGATGGCAAAATCAAACTCTATTTAAATTATTATGCTTTGCAAGCGCGACAAGCCCACGCAGATGTATTTCAGCGGGGTAATTATCGTCCGTTGTTAGCGGAGGGGCGTTTTAGCCAGCACATTATTGCTTTTCAACGTACTCACCAAGATACTACGATTATTGCGATCGCCCCACGTTTTTATACCAGCCTTGTGCCGCAAGATACGCTTCCCCTGGGAGAAAAAGTTTGGCAGGATACCCAGATCAAACGCTCTGGTGAAGGGCCAACCAAATGGAAAAACCTGCTAACAGGCGAATTTTACAATAGTAAGGGCAAACTAGAAATTGGCAAGGTGCTGCAACATTTCCCCGTTGCTCTCTTGGTCGCAGGCTAGAAACTGAGTTAAATATCAAGAGAATCCCAGGAAAATTTAACATCCTGCGATCGCCGTCTCAAAATAGAACAACCAGCATTTTTGTTAGATACAGATGCGATGTTTGGTTGTGGCTTTAGTGAGTAGTTTTGTGTAGTTTACCAATGACACTCTTTTACCCGATCCGCTAGTGCGGGCTACTCTTTTGGAGGACGATGACATTGCCCTTAAACTAGTTACCATTTCCCTGGAGAATTTTCGCCGCATTAATCGTCCGGTCGCTAGGTTTGATTAGCCTGAAATTTGGCAAGCTTGGCAAACTTTCCGCGAACAATATCAGGGACAGTTAGCTCTGCAAACTATGTTACTTACTCCTTGGGATGACTCAACTCAGTTAACGATATTTGCTTATTAAAACGCCTTCGTCCTGCTAAAATTCAACTCAACACGGCCACCCGACCGAAAGCTGTCGAACGAAACCTAGAAGCTAGAGGGAACTACAGCCCCCATACTCAACCCTAGGAAGCTGGATCTCTATAAGCCGATGGATTCAATTAGTTTAAACCTTTAGCGATCGCATTTTTGAGCAGACAAGGAATTTCCCGTGCCGCTATCTCGTGTTCTAATTTAGGTGGCACTCCACTCAAAATCTTGATAGTAGGGGTCAGTGAGACGACGAAAGTCTTCAATTTGAACAGAGGACAATTCCCTCTGCCAGCGTTGGTCTAAACTGATGTTAAAACCAGCTTCTTCACTGTAGTATCGCTTTTTTACCTGACCGCCTTGCCAGTCATCACCTCGGTATTTCCAAATTAAAGACCGGGTTCCCGTGTTCCCTGAAACCATGTGGTGATCGTATTGCCAATAATTGAGCATTTCCGGTGAATAATCTAATCCCAGCCATTGACAAAGTAATCGCAGGGTTTCTTGGGGTTGCGTCACGATTTCCTCGTAGCGAGTCCGCAGTTTTCGTGCCGTGGGAAACCGCTCATACAGCGCCCGTTCCCGTTTAATTCTGGTCAGCCAAAGGTTACTAAATTCTGCCACCGTCATGGTGGAATTACGGCGCAAATAGGAAGACATCACCGCTCGCCCGTCCCGCACCAGGTGGAGCAAATAGCTTTCAATCTCTCCTGTTTTAAACTCCATTAACTCTAGCTCACTAGAGATCCATTCAACGGTTTTGGTGGAGTCAATTAATAGGGTTTTGTCTAGTTTAGAAAAAATGATTGAGTAGGGACGAAAAATTTGATCGCGCCCGCCGATAAACCGGATATATCTGTCAAGTTTGAGGGGAATATAGGGATTTATACGCTGGTTAGATAATCCTTGAATTAATAATTGAAGCTCATCGGCAGTAACTTGATGGTTCCAAAATTCGCAAGTTTCCTTACAAATTGAGCAGACGGGCCTGCCACTTTTGAAAAATCCAGACAAGTTACTTAACTCTCCTACGGCAAAACTTTGGGGATGGCTACCGAGGATTAACGTTAGAAGCGTGGAGCCGCAGTGAGCGGTTCCCATGATAAATAAGACTTTCTTTTTCACCTCGAACTTGCTTCCCTGCGATATCTATCTATAGTTCTTTATCAGTGAATAAACTGATTAAGTCTAGATCTAAGATATCGCGTTTCCTAAAAATTGTCAAGTTGACTTGTTTAATTTCTTGCTCGAATAAGTACAAACCCATTTGTTCTACTGTTGTTAACTAAAAGAAGTGCCTTGGGGATCAGTGAAATCACTGAACTTCCTTGAAGCGGCTAGTAATCTTCTGGTGGTTTTTTCTGGGATGAACGATAAGTATGTTGAGAGAACCTTGAAATGTACTTCGCTAATTAATCGTTAATACCAACCGCCTGCGATCGCCGCCAGTAGATTTTCAGCCAGTTATTGGGGGTTGAATGGCGAAACCCCTCTTGTTTCTGCCAATTTAGTCCCTGGGTACCAGAATTTCCACTGTGGTTCAATTTCTCACCCAGCTAGGCAGTGGATGTTGCATCCTAGAAGAGTGGAACACCTACCAAGAAGGCAATGCTGCTGGAAGCCGAAGTCCACTCAGAACTACGGGGGTTTCTGCGCGATCGCGACTGGGAGCGCTGGCCCCATCATCTCACGATGGCACGATTGGTGGCACGGGCGCTGCGTTTGGGTCGTCCTGCCCTGATTCAAACGGGGAGTCTCAGTGAAAACTACTCGTTGAGCTACTTGACTCCGGCCCTCTTAGCCCGCGATCGCCTGTTGCTGGTTGCGCCCTTGGCGGTGCAGCAGCGATTGCTCTCCCATGAGATTCCCCAACTGCAAAATTGGCTCGAAACCGACAAACCCGTCCTCAGCGGCGATCGCTTGCCGGGAGAAGACTTTGGCGGATTACTGGTAACATCCCCTGAAATCTGGCTCAAAGACCGTCTTTTTAACCAAGGGAAATTCCCTCCCGGCCTGCCCACCCTAATCGACCAGGCGGATGGGCTAGAAGCCCTAGCCCGCCAACAGCTCACGGCTAGCCTCCGTTGGGAGGACTGGAATCATCTGGCTCAAAACTATCCCCTCTGGCAAACTTCCCTTACTGAAACCCATCAGCAGCTTGAGCAAGCTATTTTGGCTCGTCCCAGCAATCCCTACGATTGCTACCTGCTAGATGAGCAGCAACAACAGAGTTTGGCAAGTTTACTGCATGAATTGAGCAAATCAACCGAGCTTACCCTGGAAATAGCTCATTTTTGGCAGCAGTGGCAGCAAGAGGATGCGATGTTGTGGGTCGAGCTACAGCGAGAAACTGGACGGGTGACCTGCAAGTTGCGCCCGCTTCGCTAGCTTCAGCCTTGGAACCCGTTTGGTCTCAGCAGCCCCTAGTGATTATGGGGAGTTTTCTGGATACATCAGCCGATGCAACGATTTATCGCGAAACATTGGGCTTGGGCGAAATGCTCTGCCTCAAGTTCGCCCCTCCCCGCCAAAGCGCCAATATTTGGCTATACCTGCCCGATATGCCCCTGCCCAATACCCCTGAGTTTCAGCCTGCCGTTTTCAGCCAAGCCTGTACTCTCATCAGCTTCTATCGCTCTCAACAGCGATTTGCCGTCCTACTCGTAGAAGATGTGCCGATGCGATCGCAACTGGGAGCGGCCTTGGCGGGAGAATTTGGGTCGAGGGTGCAGGTAGACAGGCAACCAGCCGGAAATAAGGGAATTTTAGTGTGTGGCTGGGATTTTTGGCAACAGCATCAGCGCCAACTGCCGGCCCCTGGCCTGTTAATTGTGGCGACCCTGCCCTTACCTTCCCTGGAAGATCCGGTGGTAGCAGCACGGGTGTCCTACCATAAACAACGCCATCAAGATTGGTTTCGTCTCTATCTCTTGCCCGCTGCCATTGGCGCGATCGCCCGTGGGGTGTTGCCTTTGCGGGACAATCAAGGGGTGGTGGCGCTGCTGGATAATCGCGTTAATCGCCGTAGCTATGGCCCGCAAATCCTGGATGCCCTGGAACCCTACGATCGCCTGAGCTATATCAATCCCAACTGGTTTGGCTAAGTCTGCAACCCTCGTCCCGATTTTCTCGAATTTCAGCAATCAAACCAGATTTTGGCAATGTCCCTCTCCTTTTTCGCGAAAACCAGTGGAACCTGGATTAATATTCTCACCGTTGCCGCCGGGACAGGGCTGGGATTGCTGCTCAACCAGCGTCTCTCACCAGTCCTATTGCAGGTTACCGCCCAAGGTGTGGGACTGCTCACCCTTTGGCTGGGGATTGCGATGGCAGGGAATTTAAGCAAAGTCCAGGCCGGGTCAATTGATGGGGCAATTTTGGGGTTAGTGGCGATCGCTTGGGGGTTGGCTGGGAGAAGTTTGGGCCATTGAAGGGCGCTTAGAACAAGTAGGCCAATGGCTTAAAGTCCGTTTTCGCGGACAAGGCCGATTTACGGAAGGATTTGTGGCAGCTAGCCTATTATTTTGTGTCGGCCCCCTGGCCCTCCTGGGCAGCCTGGACAATGGCTTAACGGGAGACAACCGAATTTTATCGATAAAAGCCACCATGGACGGCATTGCCTCCCTGGTTTTGACCAGCAGCTACGGCATCGGCGTCGGCTTTTCTACCTTGAGCATTCTCTGTTACCAAGGGGGCCTATCCCTGGCGGCTGGGGTGCTAGCAACGAGCTTGAGCGATCCAGCCAGCGATCCCCGCCTAATTTTAGTCTCTGGAGTCGGGGGATTGATGATTATGGGCATCGGGTTCAATTTGCTGGAGCTGGCCAAAATTCGGGTCGCTTCTTTTCTACCCGCTTTGGCGATCGCGCCCTTAATTTATTGGTTAGGGACATTTTTGACTAATTAGAAGTATTTGGCACAGTTTTAGGGGTTTAGTCCCGGTGCTGCCCAGGAAAACTGATTGTAAAGCTTTACAACTGGCTTGTTAAACACTGTTGCAAGTTTTGCCGACTGTTGCGGGCCGAACCCCTCAGCCTTGAGTGTCCGTGATAGGATGCAGGGCGTAACTCGTTCGCGATATTGAGGAGAAAAGCCTTGGGAATCAGGGTTGCTGTTGTAGGGTCGGGCCCGGCGGGTTCCTCGGCCGCGGAGACGCTAGTAAGAGCGGGTATTGAAACCTACCTGTTTGAGCGCAAGCTAGATAACGCCAAACCTTGTGGCGGTGCGATACCCCTGTGCATGGTCTCGGAATTTGACCTGCCAGCCGAAATCATCGATCGCCGCGTCCGCAAAATGAAAATGATCTCGCCATCGAATGTTGAGGTCGATATCAATCTCGAAAAAGAAAACGAATATATTGGCATGTGCCGTCGGGAAGTCATGGATGGCTTTCTGCGGGAGCGTGCGGCTAAATTTGGCGCAAATTTAATTAACGGCACGGTTTATCAACTGGATATCCCCACAAACAGCACCGATCCCTACACCCTCCACTACGCCGACCATGCCAACGGCGATGCCAGAGGCATTATGAAAACCCTGAAAGTGGATGTGGTCATCGGAGCTGACGGGGCCAACTCCCGCATTGCCAAAGCCATCGACGCAGGCGACTACAATTACGCGATCGCCTTTCAAGAGCGCATTCGCCTGCCCGAAGCCCAGATGGGTTACTACGAAGATCTCGCAGAAATGTACGTGGGCAACGACGTTTCGCCGGACTTTTACGCCTGGGTTTTCCCCAAGTACGACCACGTTGCCGTGGGAACGGGGACGATGAAAGTTAACAAAACCCAAATAAAAGACCTGCAAGCCGGAATTCGCGCCCGTGCTGCCAAGAAACTGGTTGGGGGTGAAATCATCAAAGTTGAAGCCCACCCCATCCCCGAACATCCCCGGCCCCGTCGCGTGGTTGGGCGAGTCGCTTTGGTTGGCGATGCCGCTGGAACCGTTACCAAATCCTCCGGCGAAGGAATCTATTTTGCTGCCAAATCCGCGCGTATGTGTGCAGAAACCATCGTTGAAGCCTCCCAAGGCGGCCAACGCCTGCCCACGGAAGCTGACCTGAAGCTCTACCTCAAGCGGTGGGACAAGAAGTACGGCATGACTTACAAGGTGCTTGACATTTTGCAAACCGTCTTCTATCGCTCAGATGCGACACGGGAAGCCTTCGTCGAGATGTGTTCCGACAAAGACGTGCAGCGCTTGACCTTTGATAGCTATCTCTACAAAACCGTTACGCCTGCCAATCCCTTGTTACAACTGAAAATCACCGCTAAAACCATTGGTAGTCTCCTGCGCGGCCATGCCCTGGCTCCCTAATTCTCTTAAGCAACGGGAATTTAGTTGTTTTATTGCTTTCTTCTAAGTAGCATCGGGAAAATCTCCTGATGCTTTTTCTTGGCAAAATTAGGGGACTCCGCTATGATGGAGCGTAAGTTTGGGGTGTTTTTTCCCATACTTAATGTATGGCTTTGGTGAAAAGCTGCCCGCAATTTCAACCGATCAAAATACAAAAATCTAGAGCGCAAACCCGTAGCGAATTTAGTGCTATTTACCCAGGGGCTACCGATGGATGGAGTTTGTACCTTAGCCAATGATTATGTTTACGATCAATTAATTGCGCTCTTAAACAGCATTGAAGCAATTATGGGGGAAATTCCTGTTTGTATTTATCCCTACGATCAAAACACCGAAAAAAATTGCGGCTGAAATTGCGCGGCGTCCCCAGGTACAACTTTATGGCGATCGCGATTCGATGGCCGAGTGGGACGATTTTTGTGGCCGAGCTTGGGAGCTGCGCCAGCGCTGGTTAGTGGGGGGGAATGCTGGCCCCCATCGTCCCGGACGCTATCGCCGCCTCTGTGCTTTTGACGGGCCCTTCGATCGCTTTATTTATATGGATGCGGATACCCTGTTGATGAGTTCTCTAGAGCAGGTATTTGCCTATTTAGATACCCATGATTGCGTCGTTTATGACTTTCAGCACAAAGATCCTGGTCACATTTACGAACTTTCCTCACCGAAATTAACCCAGGTGTTTCCCCAGGAAAGGATTGATCGCGAAATTTTTTGTTCGGGATTTTTCGGTTCTAAGCAAGGGTTATTTAAGCGAGAAAAACGAGAATGGCTCTTGCAGTGTTTGGCAAGCGGCGAAGCTGAAATTGTTTATTCACGGGGAGCCAACGATCAGCCATTGCTAAACTATATGTTTATGAAACCTAACCATTCCATCGCTAATTTGGCTTTTGAGTTGCCCAAAGAACAGATAACTGGCTGCTGCGTGACCTCTTTTCATTTTGAAGTCAAAGATCACATCCTCTACGATAAAGGCGTCCCGCTCACCTACATACACTATATTGGCCTAGGGGCAAGTTTATTTAATAGTCTCTGCCAGGGCGAAAATATTGGCTTTCCCTATCGGGACTTGTTTCTGCACTATCGCTACCGCCACGAACCCCAACAGCGACCCCAATTTTCAGGAAAACCCAAGCCTTACAATACACCGCCGGGCTTGATGGCACGAGCGCTGCAAAAATTAGGATTAAAATGAGGAAAAGGCATGAATTCTGGAATTTATATTGTCGCCAACGATAAGGTCATTGATAATGCGATCGCCTTATTAAACAGCATTCGGCTTTACGATCCAGAGGTGTTGGTTTATCTGGTTCCCTTTGACGAGTGTCATCAGGAAGTAGCTAGATTTTTACAGGCGAAACACAACGTCCAACTGTTTCCTAATCTAGAGTTTGTGGCTGAATTTACCCGGCAGGTAGGGGAAATTTTTGACCGGGATTTTCTGGTCCTGCCCAACAAGATGCGCAAGTTTGTTCTCTGGTTTGGGCCGCTGGAAAAGTTTTTATACATTGATACCGATATCCTTGTTTTTGAAAAAATTGCCTCTGTTTTGGAATATTTAGAAGAATACGAATTTGTTAATTGCGACTATCATTATCGCTCGCGCCAGTTACAGGATGTTTTTTCGCCCGTGGTGAGGGAGCTAGGTTTGTTTGGCGACGAACAGCTAGAAGATGTATTTAATAGCGGTTTTTGGGCATCCCGCCGGGGAATTTTCAGTGAAGCAGAACTTTACGAGCTGTTGCGCCACTGTGCTGCCCATCGCGAGTATTTTGACTTTACTTACAAAACCACCGATCAGCCCATTCTCAACTACATTATTTTAAAAACCACTCAAAAACGCCTCAATCTCGTCAAGATTATCGATAAAGAACCGGGTAGCTGGGCTGGTTCCTCTCACTTTCAGGCGCATGACAACCTCCTGTTTGATGGCGATCGCCGACTGCGCTACCTGCACTGGGCGGGAATGCCGATGGGCCCTGGCGGCCCTTACCGGGAAATTTGGGAGCACTATCGCTATCTCGGTGAAGTCAAGCCATCCCAGGTTTCAAAACCAGCGCCAATCGATCCAAAATGGCGGAAAGTCCTGAGAAACCTGAAAAATCAACTAACTAAAAAATAGGAGCGACGGACTAATAACTGCCATAGAACCAATTGCCGATCGCTTCTGGGTCATTGCCAAAGTGGTATTCATAGAGATACTTGGCGTATTCTTGGCGGGCGATTTGACCGTCGCCATCGAGATCGAGTTTACTAAAGGCATGCTGGGCGATGTTTTCTTCGATCTCCAAGGCTCTAAGATAAATTGCGTATTCTTCCCAGGAAATTTGACCGTCGCCGTTGAGATCGATGGCATCAAATAAACTGCCCATCAACTCCAGCTCCAGTTTGCGATCGGGCCAAAAAAAGTCGTTATAGGTCAGGTATTCTTCCAGGGCGACCCGACCATCACTGTCGAGATCGGCGGGTTGATAGTGACGATTCCACAGCTTTTTAAAGAAGAAAAGCATTTTTTCGGGGGTATTGGCTTGAGAAACCCGTTGCTGCAATTGAGCGACCCGGCTGCCGCAAATCTCTAAATCCTGAAAACTAACCAGACCATCTTTACCAATGTCGTGGCGATAAAACACCAAGGCGAGTTTTCGTTTCTGGAATTCTGAGAGATGCATTAACTCTTCCTCGCAACATTGATCTACCTGGAGCGAACAGCTTTATTTTGCCAATAATTAGCACACCAGCGCTGTAAATTTCCCCTGGCGCTTCCCATCCAAGTAGACCAACTTCCCTAGGCGGGCACAGACAGCAATTCATCGGCTTGTTTGGCCGTTTCAAAGAAAAATCGCACGTTTTCCTCCGGCGTTCCCACCAAAACCCCGTGACCGAGATTGAGAATGTGGCCGCGATCGCCCGCTTTGCGAATGGTGTCCAAAATGCGGGTTGAATCGTTGCCTGGGAGCCGAACAGCACCCCTGGATCGATATTGCCCTGAACTTTCATCTGCCAACCCAGTCGTTCTCTGGCCTCCGCCATGTCCACCGTCCAATCTAAGCTGATGAGGTCGGCTCCAGAACAGCCCATTCTCTCTAACACCCCCGCACTGCCGCTGATGTAGAGAATCAGGGGAATATCGGGATGAATTGCCTTGACTTGCTGAAACACCTGCTGCTGGTAGGGTAGGGCAAACACGTCGTAATCCTGGGGACTGAGCTGGCCCGCCCAAGAGTCAAACATCTGCACCACCTGCGCTCCACAATTGATTTGGTAGCAAACGTAGGTGGCGATCGCCTCCGCGAGTTTCTCTAGGAGCTGGTGCAGTAGGGCCGGTTCGCTAAAAGCCAGGCGCTTAATGGTTGTGTAGTCCTTGGAGCTACGTCCTTCAACGGCGTAGGCGGCCAATGTCCAGGGTGCGCCGACAAAGCCCAGCACCGCCGCTTCCTCGCCCACTTCCTGGCGCAGGGTTTGCAAAATCGTCTTGATGAAGGGTAAGGCCGTTTCTGGGTCTAGGGGACGGAGCTGGTCGATTTGGGCCTGGGAGCGAATGGGCGGGTCAATCAGCGGCCCCTTGCTTTCCACAATATCAAAGGGAATGCCAATACCGGGTAGTGGGGTGAGAATATCAGAGAACATGATCACCCCGTCAGGACGAAAGGCGCGCCAGGGTTGCAGGGAAATTTCAATCGCCAGTTCGGGATTCTCAGAACGTTCGCGAAATCCAGGATATTTGTCGCGTAGGTCGCGATATTCCTTCATATAGCGCCCGGCCTGCCGCATCATCCACACCGGCGGGCGGCTCAGTCGCTCTCCTCGTGCCGCTCTCAATAGGTACGGGATCTGATCCGATCCAGTCATAGTAACTCCAAACGTCGTGCAAGCATAATTGCTAGCTTACCATCTTGCTTACGCCCCACGGGTGAGGAAGCCGTTGCTGTTGTGAAATGTTATGGGTCTAGCCTAGTTCCAAGCTAGGACGATCAGGGCGTTGAGAATGGCAGCCGCGGCGGCAGATCCGCCTTTGCGGCCCTCGACGATGATTTTTGGCCCGTCTAAACTAGCTAAAGCAGCTTTTGACTCAAGAACAGCAACAAATCCCACGGGAGCGCCGATGATCAAGCTGGGACGCTGGCGGGAGGGGGCGCAGGCTCGGCAGAGGGCAAGCAGGGCCGTGGGCGCGTTGCCAATGACATAAATTGCCCCTGGGTATTGCTGGTAACACCGAAGTATTCCGGTTTCGCTGCGGGTTTTTCCGGGCGGTGGGGTTTCGACGCCTTCGAGGGCGGAAATGAGCGGACATTGAAAGGTTTTGGCGTTTAGGGAGGCAATGCCCAATTTAACCAGATTAACATCGGTAATAATCGGAGTTCCCCCCCGCAATCCCGCAATCCCAGCGGCGATCGCCTCTGAGCTAAACGACAGTAAGTGCAAAAAGTCAAAATCTGCCGTGGCGTGAATCACCCGCCGACAGATGGCATAGGCCTCCGGCCCGAGGCTGTGGGGGCCGACTTCGCCATCGATAATGGCAAAACTTTCCAGAACAATGGGGTGATCTAACATGCCTGCGCCAGCACTACTCAAAAAACAGTACTGGCCAGTCAGCTTTTCGGTAATAAAGGGTCATGTCGTCAAATTTTCGTAATTCTACGCGCTTGACCCGTAAAACCAGGGCTTCTCTCAGCAAAAACTGATCGTTGAGGGACATAAGCGCCTCACTCAGGCGTTGGCTGTCTAAATTCGCCCCGCTTTGACTAAAATAAGCCATGGTAATGTGCGCCGTGAAGTGGTACTGCTGCTCAATCCCTAAGGCGATCACGGCAGCATTTTGATAGATACTGCGCCGCACTTGCAGGACTTTTTCGTAGCTGCTCTCATTCTGGGGCACTAAACACAGTGCGATCGCCCTGGGTCGTAGCATAATTCCCAAAACCTGCCAGCAAACCGGGTCTCCTCCCTTCAAGAGCGGCTGGCACTGGTGAAAGCTCTCACCGACACGCTGCTGCAACTGCTCATCAAATTGCGGATTTTCCTGAACTACTGCTCGGTAATCGCTGTCCCAAATGAGATCGGCCAGGGTGAGGTGAAAACTGGCGACCGGAACTGCCGTGGCAACTTCTCCTAGGGAATCTAGCAATTGCTGCTGGTAACGGGCTAATTCACCGTAAAAAGTGCCATTGTCTGAATCATCCTGGTAGGGCGGCGAGATCGCACTAAAGCCCGGAAAGGCAACCGCTTGACCGGCCACAAATTTAGGAGACGCCTGCAAATTCTCAAGCTGAGACTGGTAGGTTGCTGGCAGCGTCAGCCGCGCCACCCGATTAACATAGGCTTGATAGGTTTCGTCCAAGATTTCCTTATCCCTGATCGCATCACTCCTCATTTTACCCATGCCCACCTACCTTTTCTGGGGCGAAGACGAATTTTCCCTCCAAAAAGCCGTCGATAAGCTGCGTCAAATGGTTCTAGACCCGGATTGGGGCCAATTTAATTTTGATAAAATTCTTGATACAGGTGGGGAAGCGACGATTTCTGCTCTCAATCAAGCCATGACGCCCCCATTTGGCGCGGGCGGTCGCCTGGTTTGGCTGGCCGACACCCAGCTTTGTCAGCAATGCCCAGAAGCTCTCCTCACCGAGTTGGAACGCACCCTGCCCGCGATCGCCCCAACCTCGACCTTAGTCTTGAGCGCTCGGCAGAAACCGGACAAGCGCCTTAAATCCACAAAGCTCCTGGAAAAACAGGCACAGATTCAGGAGTTTTCTCCGATTTCCCCCTGGAAAACCGAGGAACTAACCAAGCAGGCTGCTCAGGTCTCCCAAACCCTCGGCGTCAAACTCACGCCAGCCGCCCTGGAGCTGCTGGTGGAAGCCGTGGGTAATAACACCCGCCAGCTCTGGATGGAATTGGAAAAGCTCCAGCTTTTTGCGAAAAATAACCCTAAACCCTTGGATGAGGCGGTGGTCTCTCTTCTGGTCAATGCTACGACCCAAACCAGCCTGCAACTAGCAGCGGCCATCCGCAGCGGCAACCCTTCCCGCGCCCTACAGATTCTGGCCCAACTCATTGAGCGCAACGAACCTGCCCTGAAAATTGTCGCTACCTTGGTCGGGCAATTCCGCACCTGGACGCTGGTTAAACTCCTGGCAGCCAGCGGTGAAAAAGATGAACAGATTGCCGCGATCGCCGAAGTGGGCAACCCCAAGCGCCTTTATTTTCTGCGCAAAGAAGTCAATTCCCTGGGAAGCGAGCAACTGTTGGCAACGCTGCCCCGATTGCTAGCCCTGGAGTTAAGCCTCAAGCAGGGGGGCGATCCCCTAGCAACTCTAGAAATCGGCTTAATTGATCTCTGTAGCTTATTTTCTGGTATTAAAAGCCAACAAGCTCTGCCTCGGTGTCGCTAAGTACGTGGGTAGGGGCGGCCCTCCTCCAATCTGGCGAGAGCCGGTTGCTGCCTGGGTTGGAGAATCACGGGCCCAATTGTGCGAGGACAGGGGCCGCGGAGGACGATAAGATAAACAGTGTTTAGTTTTGTTGTATTGGGAAACAACCTGTGCTTTCCACACTGATTGCTGACTTCCGCATCATCTTTGAGCGCGACCCCGCTGCCCGCAACTGGCTAGAGGTGCTAATTTGCTATCCGGGACTGCAAGCGCTCTTTTTCTACCGTTTCGCCCATTGGCTTACCATCTTGGGTATTCCTTTTCTGCCCCGCTTTATTTCTCATCTGGCGCGTTTCCTGACGGGCATTGAAATCCATCCCGGCGCACAGATTGGTAGAGGCGTCTTCATCGACCACGGCATGGGGGTTGTCATCGGGGAAACGGCGATTATTGGTGATTATGCCCTGATTTACCAAGGCGTGACCCTGGGCGGAACGGGCAAGGAATCCGGCAAGCGCCACCCAACCCTGGGACAAAATGTGGTTGTTGGCAGTGGTGCTAAGGTTTTGGGCAATATCGAAATTGGCAATAATGTTCGTATCGGTGCTGGTTCAGTGGTTTTGCGGGATGTTCCCTCAGACTGCACTGTTGTCGGCATTCCCGGTCGAATCATCTACCGCTCAGGCGTCCGCGTTGATCCCCTCGAACATGGCAATCTACCGGACTCGGAAGCCACCGTCATTCGGGCGCTGCTCGATCGCATCGAATCCCTCGAACAGCAGGTTCAACAATTTGCAGCACTCCCAAGCCAAGCACAGCGAGCTGCTGATCTCGTCTCATAGCACCAGCACTCCTGCAAGCCACTGCCAGTTACGCGATCGCGAAATACGGGAGTTTTTGGATGGCGCCGGGATTTAAGCAAAAAGTCTTAATCAGTGAGGAACAGATAAAACGAGTTTGAGCGAGCAGTTAAGCTATTTCTATCTCGATCCCTGGCGATCTCCCCAAAAGGGAGATTTTTTTTGACGAGAGCTATTTAGGAATGACTTGCTGCCATGGGACTCAGATGGGTTGATAGGAGCAGAATGGGTTTTCCGGCTGGGAAAATACTTAATCAACCGCCGTTTTAGACTGAGCGGCCAGCTCGGCGGCGGTTAGTTGTTCGTAGCGTTCAAAGGGCTGATGAATCCAGGGATTATCGGGCAAGTAATCCACATAATAGTCTGGCAAAATAGCGCTACAGCCTTTGTACCAAATCACGGCTGTTCGCAGTTCGCTGATGCGATCGCCGTGGTGGGTTTTCAGCCAGCGGGTGGCTTCGATCAAACTGGTTCCCGAATCAGCCAGATCGTCAACGAGCAGCACCCGATCGTTCAACTCGCCAAGGGTTGCAAGCTGTTGGGAGAAGGCAATTTCGCCCCGGCTGCGACTATTCAACCCGTGGTAAGAAGCTGCCACCAAAATCGCTAGGGGCTGACGAAACAACCGACAGAGAGTATCCCCCAAGCGCAAGCCGCCTTTAGCGATGCAGACAATTTGATTGAATTGCCACCCAGAGCGGTAGAGGCTCACCGCCAGACCTTCAATTTTTTGGTGGTACTCACTCCAGGAAATATAAAGATCCGTACTCATAATCCATTGACTCCACCATTGGCTAGACAGCCGCTTTTAGCTCAGTTTAACCCCCAATCTCGAGCCATTGGACAAACTCAAGTCATTTTTAAGTAACCTGTAAAAAGAAGTCCTTCCCTATAAATTGGGCGATCGCGGATTGCGTCTTTAAGGTGAGGCATGTCGGCGGTTAGAAGTATTAAGCTACAGGGTATCGGGACGTTAAAAAGCCACTACTTTTGGCACGAATAGCCATGAAACCTTTGATTATTGGAACTTTGTCGGTGCTGGCATTGATGACTGGGGTATTTCCCGTTCTAGCTCGCGATTTTAATTCAGCTAACGCGCCTGTCCGTCAGACTAACTCGATTAATGTGACACCCTTTAACCTCGTCCATCTAGGCTATCAGGGTTACTTTGAAGAACAGGGAATTCCCAGCGGCGGCGTCTTTCTCAGTGCCGTGAGACAAGAAGCAATCGCCCCACGGGAATTGGTAGCAAGCGCTATTCGAACGGGGCGTCTTTCTCCTGATTACCTGAATAATGAGGCTTATTTAGAAGACGTAGCCGCGATTCTGCTCACTCTACGGCGACAGTGATGAATCAGGCGATCGCAAACTACCGGCCCGACAATCCCGCAACCAAAGTTGAATCCCCTCGGCGATGGGGCCGCGGCTGGTTTCTTGAGGCGGTGCGGGAACAGCCATCTCGCCGCCACTCAAGCGGGAAAAAAGGGCAACCAGCCGCCAACCCGTCTCGGTTTTAACCAAAAATAGGCGATGAAAGCTCTGTCGAATTTCGGCTCTTTCAGTCAAATACTGCCGTTCCAGGCTGGTAAAGTAAACTTGCTGGGGTGGGGCTGTGTCCGATTTCGTGGGGGAATATTGCAGGGCAGATGGTTCAAAGGGCACATATTCGGGATTTCCTGCCACTAATAGATAAAGATCTGAACTCAACCGCGCTCTGGCAATGACTCGGTTCGTGTAGCTCGGCAGGTCTCTCAGCAGCCATTGAACTAAGGTTTCGAGATCGCTGGGGCAACTCAGGCGCTCCTGGCCAGACTGGGCAAGCCGGGGTTGGGTCAAAACAGCCTGAGAGCGGGCCAGAACAGGATTTAAGGCAGCGATCGCCACCAATCCGAACAAAAGAGCTTTCATTAAGCGGCTGTTATTTCCTCACAAATGCGTTCCCAGGCTTGGGCGGGATGGCTGGCGGCGGTAATGGGACGGCCAATGACCAGATAATCTGCGCCCGCTTGGAGCGCTTGGGCTGGGGGAGTCGTGCGCCGTTGATCCCCAGGGTCTGACCAAGTGGGACGAATGCCAGGACAAACCAAAAGCAAATTATTGCCGCAGACGCGCCGTAAAGCTGCAATTTCCTGGGGCGAACAGACGGCTCCGGCTAGGCCGCAGTCTTGGGCAAGTAAAGCCATCTGTAGGGCGTAATCTTGCAGTTCCAGAGAAATTTTCAGGTCTAGGGCTAGTTCGCGGGCGCTTAAACTGGTTAGGACTGAAATTGCCAGTAATTTTGTTGAGGTTCCTTGGGTAGCGGCAGCAGCAGCAGTGAGGGCTGCGCGTCCGGCGGCGGCGTGTAAAGACAAAAAATCCACTTCATAGACAGCCGCCCCCCGACAAGCTTTAGCAACGGTATTAGGAATATCGTGAAATTTTAAATCCAAAAAGATTCGCTTCTGTCGTTCTCGCAGAACCTGCAAAATTGCCGGGCCACTACTGACAAATAGCTCTAATCCCACTTTCCAAAAATTGACTTGAGGCAATTGCTCCAGTAGAGAAATGGCATCCGCGAGAGTGGGCACATCAAGAGGAACAATTATGCGCTCTGCTGCTGTCATCGCTTCCCCGACGCTATTACAACCTCATTATTCTACGAGATTAAAGTCGGCGATCGCGCAAGTGAGGCGAAATTTCCGCCTTGATAACCTGACCAAAATCATAGGCTTAAATACAAGATCAAAAATTTCAGGAACTTAGCCCAATTAAAGGTATGCGCTTCGGTTTCGCAACCCCTGACAAAGTTGTTGGGCCCGGGCTGAGATAGCTGACCAATTGCCTGTGGCGACCAGGGCTTGGGGAAACAGTTGACTGGACAGGCCCCACGGCGATC
>JAAUTE010000143.1 GCA_012031815.1 Chloroflexaceae bacterium | reverse complement strand
AGGCACGGGCAAAACCCGCTTGCTGGAGGCGATCGTCGCCAAGGCCATTGAGGACGGCCAGTGGGTGTTGGTGATCGGTCATCGGGTGCGGCTGGTGGAGGCCCTCTGTCAGCGCTTTGGGCTGGACTATATTACCGAAATTCGGGACAATCCCCAAGAGCGCTCCGGGGCTACGGACTGTGCATTGATTCACTCCATCCCAAATCCCAGGCCAGTTTTGCAGCCGAGAGTTGGTCGGATGGGGTGGTGATTATTGATGAAGTCGAGCAAGTCCTCTGGCACGCCCTCAATTCCGAAACCTGCAAAGATCATCGCGTTGCCATTCTCAAATCCCTCAAGGCGCTCATGGAGAATGTCCTAGGCGGTGAGGGGCAGGTGTTCGTCGCCGATGCAGATTTAAGCGATATTTCTCTGGATTATTTGCGATCGCTTGCGGGAATTCAGCAGCCGCCTTTCCTGGTGTGCAATCAGTGGCAGCCCAGTTCCCAGGAGGCTTGGCAAATCTACAGCTACCGGGAAAATACGCCCCAGCGCTTGGTGGAAGACCTGGAAGCCCACATTCGAGAAGGCGGGAAGCCCTTTGTTTGCCTTTCTGCCCAAAAAATCTCCAGTCAGTGGGGCACTTCCACCCTGGAAGCGTACCTGGGACAACAGTTCCCTGCTGCCAAAATTTTGCGAATTGATTCCGAATCCCTGGCCGATCCCAGCCATCCTGCCTATCACTGCCTGGATCGGGCAAACGCTATGCTCTCCCACTACGATATCGTGCTAGCCAGTCCCTCCATTGAAACCGGGATTAGCATCGATCTGCGCGGCCACTTTACCTCGGTATGGGCGATCGCCCAGGGAGTGCAGGCGGCCAATTCGGTTTGTCAGGCTTTGGGGCGGGTGCGGGAAAATGTGCCCCGCTATGTCTGGGTGGCTCCCTACGGATTTAATCAGGTGGGGGACGGTTCGACATCCATTCCTAGCTTGCTCACCTCCGGCGATCGCCTGACGCGGTTGAATATTCGCTTGCTACAACAGACGGATTTTGAAGCCATTGAGGATGTGGACACGGGGTTTCAGGCAGAATCCCTGCTTTGTTGGGCAAAAATGGCGGTTCGGGTCAATGCTGCCATGCGCACCTACCGCGAGGCGGTTTTAGCGTCCCTCCAGGGCGAAGGCCATCGGCTTCAGGAGATTGCACCGTTAGATACGCCAGAAGCTCAGCAGAAATCTAGGGGCAGCGCTGCTAAATCCGAGCCTAACCCATTAAATGAAGCGATTTTAGCTGTTAAGGAACAGAACTATCAGGCGCAGTGCGAGGCGATCGCCCAGACTCCTAACATTGGAGAGGCTGACTATCAAACCCTGAAGAAACAATTGGTCAAAACCCCGCAAGAGCGCCGCTCCTTGCGAAAACACAGCTTACAGCGGCGCTACGGGATAGAAGCAACGGCCCAGTTGATTGTTAAAGACGACGAAGGCTGGTATGCCAAGCTGAGGCTCCATTATTTTCTCACCGTCGGGCGGCAGTACTTAGCCGAACGGGATGCGATCGTGGCCCGCAGTTTAATTGAACAAGGGGAAGGGAGCTTATTTTTGCCCGATTTTAACGGTTCTCAACTGGGAGCAACCGTTGGGATTATGGAAGTGTTGGGTATTGCGGTGCTGCTCGCCGACAAAAACCGGGAGTTAAAAAATACCGATCCCGACCTGCAAAAAGTCGCAGATATGGCTTTATCCCATCGCGGAGAAATTAAAGCGGCTGTGGGGATTGGTATCGCCGAAACGGCTAGTCCTGTCACCATTATTCGGCGCTTTCTTAACTTAATTGATTGCGGTTTAGAGTTTGTGCGCTGTGAAGGTAACCGGCAAAAACGGGTGCGAGTTTATCAAGTTGTTGTGCCAGCAGATGAACGGCAAGCGATTTTTCAATACTGGCTGAGTGCGGATAGCAAACATCCGGGCAGTTCGGAGCCAGGATTTGAAGAGATTGCTGAATCCGCTCCCATTGAAGTCAAAGCGAAGCCGGAAGTTAAAGCTAAGATTCGAGCCATTAAAGCCGGGCCTTACGAACAACTCAGTTTGGGATTGTGAAGAGGACATTGTTGAGCTTCTTGAGCTAGAAAGGAATATCATCTTCCAGGTCTTTGATGTTGAGTTTACTAAAGGTGGTAGACTCTTCTTCAATGGGAAGCTGCTCCATCACGCTAGAGAGTTTTTTGCAGATCTTTGGTAAGTTCCAGGGTAAATTCAACTTTAACATCCGCCGATCGCAAACAGTCCACTAGTTTAGAAAAGGCGACTTTTTTCTTGCTACGTTTTTGAAAAGAGAGAGTAAATCCCTCAGTTTCGGTGAGGTTTTGGGATTCCATTGCCCGCTTCAGCCGTTCCTTGAGGTGTTCAATTTCGCTGTCAAGCTGTTTCCAGCGCACCTCCAGTTGACGGTAGCGCCAGGTCAAGGCCGCAATATTTTCTGTCTGGGGATCGGGTTCGCTTAAGGCTAGAAAATGTAAGAGCTTTTGGTGAACCTGAGCCAAATAAACCGCGTCCATTTGGGCATAGTGGAGCTGTTGGGTTGTGAGGGGCCGCTGTCCCCAATCGCTGGTTTGTTCTTCTAGATTTAAGGGATTAAATTGACATAGGTGTTCGGCTAAGGTTTTGAGGCGATAATTGGGCAGCGCTACCAGATAGTAGGGAATTTTTTTGACCATTTCCAGGGTACAGGTCACCTTTTTGGCTTTGCGTTTGCCCAAAAATTGCAGGTCGTAGGCGGCGTTGTGCAAAATTTTTTCAATATTGCTACTCGCCATCACGCTGTTAATAAATTCTGCCGCTAATTCCGGTTGCTCCAAAACATCCAAAACCACGACGCGATCGCCCCCGGTATCCCCAGCCTCACCTAGCACTTGAATCAAGGATAGGCGGGCGTTTTGCTAGCGTAATCGGCCACTTCCGTATCCAGCCAGAGAATATTTGCCGTGGTGAAGGTGGCGATCGCGGCGAGAATATCCGAAGCTTGGGTTAAATAGGGCATAGAATCTGGGGTTTAGCTTGCTTGCATTGTAACCGAGAGCGGACAGACAATAAAAAAGCGCGGAAATCGCGCTCGAAACTCAAAAAATCAGTTTGAGTACCAGATTACTAGCCGCTATAGCGTTCTTCGCTCCAAGGGTCGCCGCGACGATGGTATCCATTGCGCTCCCAAAATCCCAACTCTTCGCGATCCAAAAATTCTAAGCCGTTAATCCACTTACCACCTTTCCAAGCGTAGAGGTGGGGAACAATCACCCGCAGCGGGCCGCCATGTTCTGGCGCCAGCGGCTCGCCAAAAACTTGATAGGCAAAAAAATTCTCGTCCCGAACCAATTCAGCCAGGGTTAAGTTGGTCGTATAGCCGCCGTAGCAATGTTGCATGACGTGAGTAGCCCTGGGATTGAGGTCAACCTGCGCCATGAAATCGGCAATTCTAATCCCCGTCCACTTGACATCCAGCTTTGACCAGCGGGTCACACAATGAAAATCTTCGGTAAACTCCTGCTGGGGCAGGGCCATCATGTCTTCCCAAGTGAAGGTTTTCGGCGCTGCCAGTCCCCAAACCCGTAATTCCCAGTTATCCAGGTTAATTTCTTGGGTTGGGCCGTAGGTCAACACCGGAAACCCTTTCGTCAAGTGTTGACCCGGCGGCACGCGATCGCTTTGTTCGGTGGCAGGTTTGTTGAAAAATCTCCCAATCATTGCTCTTTCGCTCAATTACATCAACTAAGGTGTGGAGTAGGGAAAATTAATTTGCCCCACAAGTTTCACCTTACCGAGGCAGCCTTAAAACCGTCTAAGTTTGAGATTACTCTTCGTCCTCTTCATCCTCGTCAGTGGGATAAACGAAGCTATTGGAGCGACCGCTGAGGACAGATTTACCCAAAGACAGGGCTTTTTTAGCTTCCAGGGCGGCTTGGCGCTTCCAGTGAGCGCGGCGCTGGTCGCGTTTGGCGTTGGAGGTTTTCTTTTTCGGGCAAGCCATTGCTATCTGCAACTATTGCTGGTTAACAACCTTTCTATTGTAGAAGATGATTTTTGGCTTTGCCTGCTACAGGAATCCCTGGGGCAATGATCGCGATCGCCAGCCAAATTCACTTATTTGCTGGAATGGGCGTTTTCTTCGGCGCCGAAGCTAATTTCCTCGGAATGATAGGTAGGCGGCTCGACGTGAATCAGTACCCGCACCGGGGAAAATTCCTCCTCCAAGAGCGTTTCTACTGCTTCTGTGATGTAATGGGCCGTTTCCACATCCGCCGCTTCTACGATTAAGTGCATCTCAATAAACACCTGCCGCCCCAACAGGCCCCGTGAGGCAATATCGTGACAATTAATCACCCCCGGAACCGTCATCACTAACTTGTGAATTGCCTCCGGCGCGATCGCCATTTCGTCCACCAGCCAGGGCAAATTTTCCTTGAGAACATCCCAGCCGCTGCGAAACACCAAAACGCCACGGGAAACGCCAAAACCACATCTAACCACTGCAATTGCGGCAACGCCAGCCAGTGACCCTGCCAGATCCCCACCAATCCCACCAGCACCGTCACCGTCACCCAGACATCGCTCATGGTATGGCGAGCATCAGCCAGCAAAATCGGACTGTTGATCCGCTGACCCACATGCCGCTCGTAGTAAGCTACCCAAATATTAATCCCCAAAACCACCAGTAATAGTCCTAATTCAGGCGCCGAATTTCCACCACTCCCGGCCCCTGAAGCAGGCGCGTAATAGCCGTTTGCAGGATTTCAAAACAGGCAATCCCCAAAAAAGCCGCGATCCCCAACGCCCCCAACGCCTCATATTTTTGGCGGCCATAGGGATGTTGGCGATCGGGGTGGGGCGAAGAAAAGCGCGTTGCGACCAATCCTAAAACGTTGTTGGCACTATCCGTAACGCTATGTAGCGCATCCGCCTGCAAGCTCAAAGACCCGATACTCAATCCCACCGTAGCTTTAAGGGCCATCACAAAGAGGTTGAGCAACAAAGTCAGGAGCAAAACTCGACGAATCTGAGCGCGATTATCGGCAATAAAAGACATCAATACCGCTGGCAATTGCAACGTTTTACCCAGATCTTAGCCCCTGATTTTCCTTCCTTCTAAGCCATTTAGCAGAATGGCGATCGCCCCTAGCCTCTTATTGCCAGAGGTTATGAAAATAGCTTGGGGACAATCTGATTCTTTGGTAGAGTTTGAGAACTTCTAACTAATAGTGATTGGCAGTTAGCAGTAGTCCGTTAAGATTCATAACTCATGGCTCAAATTACGATTAATCTTTTACAAGGTGCGGTCAGTTTTAGTTTTCCAGCCGAGGCAGCCAGGAAGCTCCAGGAGGAAATTACGGCATTAATGGCCCGTCTCAAGGCGGTCGCTAACCGCAGCCCGGGCAGCCGTCCCCAACCCCAACCGCCGATGGAATACCGCTTTGCCGGGGAAGTATTTCTAGAAGTTTTCTGCAATCCAAATATTTATCCCAGTCCCTTTGCGGCCAAGGTTTTGCTGACGGTGCGCGACGATCGCATTCGCCTCACCTCGGAAGCGGAATTAACCCGATTAATTGAAGATTTAGGCAGTTTTTTGGCTTAAACTCCAGTTTATCACCAGTAACCGTCTTCACTTGCGCCTACCCAGTCCCAAGCCGATTTCCGTCTGTCCAAATTCAGGTAGGTAAAGTAGCGCTCTGGTGGGATAAAACCTGGCATCATTGATTAATTTAAACCAAATCAGCTACTAATCGCCTGTTCGTAGCGGGCACCTAAAATTTCCCAAGTGTAGTTTTCCTCGATCAAGGCGCGACCGTTGCGGGATAATGCGGCCCGCAGTTGGCCATCCTCAAACAATCGGGCGATCGCACTCACGTATTCGTCTACGGTGTTGGCCCGCAAGGCCCGCAGGGACATTCCCGGCTCGTCTACTGCTAACCCTTCCAAACCGCGATCGCTGGCTACCACGGGCACGCCTGCTGCTAGAGATTCCAGGGTTTTAAATTTCATGCCAAAGCCGGTGCGCATGGGGATGACGGCGACGGTGGCTTGGTGGAGGTATTCGGCAACGGCGGGAACCCGGCCCGTAACCGTGACGCCGGGACGCTGGGCCAGGGCTTGCACTTCAGGGGACGGTTTGGAGCCAACCAGGGTCAGGGTAACATCAGGGTATTTTTCTTGCAGGCGGGGCAGCACCTCCAGGGTAAAGAAACAAACGGCGTCAATATTAATGTAGTAATCCAGCCCACCGACAAATACCAGGCTGTGTCCCCCGGGATCGGCGGTGCGATAGGGAAAGGTTTCTAAATCTACCCCGTTGGGAATCAGTAAAATTTCAGCTTTGGGGTCAAATCCTCGCATCTGAGCTTCATCTTCGTCGGTGGTAACCACCACCCGGCTAAATTTGGCCAGCATATTCTGTTCGTAGCGGTGCAGGAGGGGCAGATAAAGGCGATCGCGCAGGGGATTTTCCGAGGTATGGGTCTCTAGCTGATTTTTGCAGGTGCGGTAGAGAGAGCTGTGAATATTAAGAATGGTTTTGAGCTGCTGCCGCCACTGGGGCCGGATGTAGACTTCATTAACGCTATGTTCGCAGGTAATCGCCTCGAAGCGTCCATCTTTCACGGCATCGTCGATCCATTGTTGGATGTTGTCGAGGTAGCGAAACATAACGTTAGGCGGCTTACCCTGCTGCCAAAATTGCAACTGACGCTGGAGTTTTGCGCCGATCCCCCCCGTTGCTGCCTCTGGTAGGGGAAAGACAACCAATTCTTCCACGAAACCCCGCAGTGCCTCAATTTCTTCGTCGCTCACTTCCGGCGATCGCTGGTGATGAGAGTGACGGCATGGTAGCCAACCAGGGTTTTCAGCAGATTAAAGGTTCTGCCCTGGGTTCCTCCCCGCGTGGGCGGAAAAGGAAAAGTCGAACACAGCATTAAAATTCTCATCGGGCGAGGGCAAGGGGAGAACTACCCCTAAATTTAACCCCAAAGCCCTTTGCTTAGACATCAGCGGCGAGATAAATCGACTTGGGGTGCTTTAATGGCAAACGCAATAGGCGAGCAGTTCGCTTTGAATTGGTAAGTTTGGGATGCGACGCAATACCGTTCGGATTAAGTTACTCGTCGCTCAAGCTCCCCTCAAAAGCAGCGAGGGATTCAGTGGCGATCGCCTTCTCCAGCAAGACTTCCAACTGGTCTAGGTTGTCTACTTGAACCAGTTGTTCGGCGATCGCGCTGGGGACTTCCCCGAAACGAGCCTTGAGAACCTTAAGAATGCTGTTCTGCATAGCTTGTTGGATACCTTGTTGGATACCGCGTTGTTCGCCTCGCTGTTCGCCTCGTTCCTCGGCGAGTCGTTCGATGCTGGTGATGTAGGGCATTTTTCTTTCCTCCTCGTAAGCGCTCAGTTGTTGGTCAAATTGGGTTTCTAAGGCTTTCGGTAACACTAGCAGCCAGTCGATGAATCGGAATAATTCTAGAATATCTTGCCGCTGGAAACCCCGTTCGTACAAGCCTCTGACTAATCGGAATTTCCAGAGCAAGCGGTTTTGAGGGTCTTTGCGGGTGGCTAACGCTTGAAGGTGAGTTAGCACCACGATCGCAAAGGGATTCGAGTCTTGTTCTAGGGTTTCTACCTGATTGCGGTAGTCAAGGAGCTTAACGATGGGATACTCCAGGCGGATGTGACAACCCCAGCGCTCGTCTTCGTAGCTATTGGGTCGCCAGGTTTCCCTCTCGTCGGTCAAGACAGCTAAGCTAATCACGCTTCGGTCGTAAACATCGCGAATCCGCACATGGTAGGTGTACATCCGCTTGGGAAAATCGCGGTCATACTGTCCTTGGATCTCGATGTGAAGCAGCAGCCAGGTTTCTTGTCCGTCCCGTAACCAGACTTGCACCAGTTTGTCGGCGTAGCGATCGCCAGTGGTGGCATCCCGAACAATTTGCTGGAGTTCTTTATCGAGGAAGGTGTGACCGCGCTCCCAGTCGATGTCGGCGTGGATTGGGGGGAAGAAGAAAATTAGGAAAGACTCGAAGTAGCACTCCAGGATGGTTTCCAGGGAGAATCGGCTTCCAGTTTGTCGCTCATGGTGGGTTGGAAGTTACTTGCCTTTCTAGTCCCCCCGATCGCCACCTCGGTTCCGGCAACAGTCGCCGCCATTCAGGAATCGTTCCCGGTCGCTCAGGTATAAGCTCCGGTCATTCAGGAATCGTTCCCTCTTAAGCAGAACTTATCAACCGTTGCCCAGGTATAAGATGCGGTCGTTCAGGAATCGTTTTCCCTTAAGCAGGACTTATCCACCGTCGCCTGTCACCCAAATCTTTTAGCCAGTGCAACAAATTTATTGCGTTTGGAGCGAGCCTCGCTTTCCCTATCTGAGCTGCCAAGACTTAGGGAAGGGCTGCTCCATACCGTTCAGGGTATTGATTGAGCAGTCTTAAGAGCTTTTGTCCATCGAAACTGCGGGGATCTCGCCGGGAGCCAGAGCGATCGACGGCTTTATGGGTGGTAACCCGGCGATCGCTCAAACAGGAACGAGCAATCAGCCAAGCCAAGCTTTCGTACTGAGCATCGGTGTAGCCTTTGTGGGTTGCCGCACTGCCCCCATTGTCCGGGGGCGATTCTAGGGAAATGTGATAGGCAAAGTTGTTCACCGATGGCGGCAAGTTAGCACTGGTTTTGGCGGTTTCATCGCCCCAGGGGCCGCGAAACACGGAGTTACCCGCGCCAAAGGCCCGCCATTCCAGGGGCACAATGTTGACGATGGCACCGTTGCGGCGGATGAGCTGGTGGTAGCTGACCTGATCGCGATCGCGGTGGTGGGGAGTTTTAAAGGTGTGGATGGCGCTGCTGGCCGTGCCGACAGTCTCGTGCAGGACGATGAGGAGTTGATTGCTTAAGAACCGTCCGTCGGCGTCGGTTTGATAGCGCGGGCCGTAGTTGCTGGGATGGGCGGGGGCTGATTCTTCTTTCGGGATCGGGCCGCTGCCTTGGTAGGGGATGGGGATGCCGCAGTTGGGTTGGATAAAACTGTAATCCAGGAGCGGCTGGGGATGTTTAGGTTTCTCGATAACTTGGGCGGTTAAGGACGCGGTTGGGGTGAGGCGATCGCTGGTGCTATCAGGCGGGGGGGCAGGAGTGACGACTGCCGGCGACCCTTGGCTGGGGGCTGGGGGGATGGCTTTTGGCGGTTCGCTGCTGTAGGTGCTAATGGCCAGTAAAGCCGTGAGCGCGATCGCCACCCACCATTGGAGCGGTATTTTCTTGAGCATGGAGAATCGCCTGAACATATACAAATCTCACTCCCACTAAATCAATTTCCTCCCCGCGCTGACACTATTGCCAGGGAGAATCCACTATCAAAAATCTAGCGTGAGTGCTGGTTGACTGCGACGTTAAGTCCCTAATCCTCCCTGGCCTGGGTTTAAACCCGCAGCCGTTGTTGGTGAGGGCGAAGATTTTTCCCTTGGAGCAGGACGACAAAATTGCCCAAGCCAGCGGGATCGATGAGTTGATGTAGGGCGTCCCGCCGCTGCAAGACTTCCAGGACGCTGTAGTTGCCGCTAGCAAGTCCGCTCAGGCGATCGCCAATGCCCAGAGCCATGAGCAATAAACCCTGTTTGGTCAATCCCAGGGTTTGCCAGCCGAGGTGCTGGCCGTGGCGTTCTAGGGCAGTGAAATCGACGTGGGCGGTAATATCTTGCTGGCCTAGGTTGCGGTAGGGATCGCTGTGGCGGCGATGCTGGTGGTAGCATTGCAGGGTTCCCTGATGCCGCTGGGGATTGTAGTAGCGGGTGCTGGAGTAGCCGTAGTCAATGGTCAGTAGATAGCCCTGCTGTAGCTTTTGAGTGACGGTGGCGAGCCAGTCCAGGGCGGCGAGGTTGACTTCGGTGCGGTAGCCGTCGGGATAGGCAGGAGCCAGCAGATCCACGCCCACCCAGGGAAAGTAGTCCGCCAGTTGAGGGGTTGAGAGTTGGCCGCTTACCTCCAGAAAGCGATCGCCATTCCAGGTTACATAAATTTCCCGCAGTTGTCGGTTTTCCAGGGTGACTAGATGCACGGGAAAGGCATCGATTAATTCATTGGAAAACAGCAGCCGATTAGGGAGTGATCCGCAATTTCTGCCCAAGAGTTCCAGGATAAGGAGAGGCGATCGCGCCAGGATTCTAGGGTTTGCTGTTGGCGAATTTTCAGAGCAGGGGCTTGCTCAATGATCCTGTAGTGCAAATTGGCGAATAGCTGTGGGTAGTGCTGCTCGAAGTAGGCGCAGAGATCGGCGGCAACCTGGCCAGTTCCGGCCCCCATTTCCACTAAGGTGAAGG
>JAAUTE010000142.1 GCA_012031815.1 Chloroflexaceae bacterium | reverse complement strand
ATCGTTAAATTGACTGAATCCACCCGCCAGGCCCAGGTCGGAGACAGCTTGTTTCCTACCCTTGAACAAGTTCCGCACTACGCCTTCACCCTAACCTTGCCGACCCTGTTTGCCGCCGCCCAAATCTACTGTTTTGCCCTGGGAACCAGTAAAGCCAAGATTGTTCGTCAATTACTCACTGGTGAAATTGACTCTGCCTGCCCGGCCTCCTGGTTGCGCCGCCATGCTAACGCTACCCTCTTCTTAGACGCAGCAGCCGCGAGTTTACTGGATTAAAATTCTTGCGATCGCCCCCTACAACTCTTGCCGCGAGAGCAGATGCACAAACACCATCCCCGAACCCAAGGACGGCAGGTGACCCATCGGCGCCTTGAGATTAAAGGTTAGCTCCTGATAATACAGCCAACGACCCCTCCAAGCGAAACCCCACGCGATCGCTAATTAGCTCCCAAGTATCTCGATTGTAATCTTTGGTTCCACCCAAACTTTGATAAATCTTTTTCTGAACGCTGAAGCCGAATCGGCCTTGGCTATAGTGCAGCCAGAGTTGATTGATGGTGCGTAAATCCTCTGCGGGAAACCGGGCAATATCTTCCTCGCTAAGCCAACCCTCTTTTTGTCGGCTTACAACTTCCAGCAGAGCCCGACTCGTCTTTTCATCGGCTTTTCGCCAATTGCCTGCGGTCAGGAAATTTCGGAGTTTCGTATAGTCATAACTTTCCGCCGATTTAAGATCCAAGCCGTTGCGCTTCAGCGGCGCCAGCCAAAAAGGCTGTTTTCGCGGGGGAGATTCAGAACGAGCGGACTTTTTTGAGTCCCGTTCCGCTTGGATTGCTTCGAGCCTTAACTCCAATGGTAAAGTGCACGCTCATCTTCCAGGGTTTCAAAATCAACGCGAGGAAACGGTCGCAATATACTTAGATGATTAGAAATCCTAGAAACCCCTGGTAGCAGCACCGAAATAACCGGAATCCTTTGTTTAATGAACTGGTTAGTCAGGGAGAGCAGTTGAGCGGCTTGCCACTTTCCTAATCCCACTGAGCCTAGAAAAACAGCCGCTGATTTCACCGGAGGCAGAGCCTGTTGCGGATCGGTAATTCCCGAACAAGTAATAGTTGTCAGACCAAAAATCGACTCAGACAAAGGATTGGGTTGTCCAACATCCACGGCAGCAGGACAAGAATAATAAGTCTCACTGCGGGCGGCAAGTTCCGGATCAATTTGCTCTTCCTCTAGCCAAGGTTTTAAGCCTCGCTGCCGCAGTTTTTCGGCAATTTTCCTCACCTGTAGCCGATCGACACTGTTATGAGCCAGATAAACATCAAATTCCATGTCCACCCCTCTTAATGGCTCAGCATTAACTCCCTACCTTCCCATTTCACTAAATTCAGGGGAAATGCAAGATGATAAACAACTTCAAAAACAATTTAGGACAGGCACTATTAAAAATATCTCTCTCAAGGATTATTGGCAAGGGTTCTTTTTGTGGATTCCCACTGGGTTCAACAAACGCCTCGGTACTCATTAGTGCGATCGCCAAGGCTGCGCTAGGGTCAGAAACCCCATTTTTCCAGGGCGCGGCGCAGGGAACCGGGAGGCAAGGTTTCCCAAGAAAAGGATTCTCCCCCTTGCACCCGCTCAATGGCTTCAAAAAAGGCCCCAACGCCAGCGGCCGGCCCGTCGGGATGATCCATAATGCCAGTTCCCGCATTGAGAATGACATCATTGCCATAATCGGCCAGGGACGCGGGGGACAATGCCCGGCTGAATGCCAGCGGAGGGGACGGGAAAGACATTGTTTTTGCGAAGGCTATCGCGAATTTTGGCTTCTTCGGCGGCTTCAAAGGGCAGACTGCCGTAATGGGCGGGATACAATACCGCATCGGCACCGCTATGGGCCAGGAGGGTTCCCAACATCACCGAGTAAGCAACGCCCGTATCGGGAGCAGCACAGATGGCCCCGGCAAAGGCAGGATGGGCAAAAATCGGGACGCCAATGGCCGGATCCCTGGCTAGGGCTTCTAATACGGAAAATCCATAGGTTAAAACGTTTAATAACAAAGCATTAGCCCCGGCCTGCACCAGCGATCGCCCCCGACGCAGTAATTTTTCCGCTGAGCCAGTCAGATTAACTGCGTACAGCACCGTGCGTCCCGTTTCTTCCTGGAGGCGATCGCACACTTGACGGCAGGCTGCCAGGCGCTCGCAGGTTGGGAGCAACGGGGAGATTACCCATGATTTTCGTCGTCTTTAATGATGTCTAACCCGGCGGAGGCCACCTGGGCCAAAATATCGGCGTGATCTTGAGCCGACAGTCCCAGGGCCGGTTTGAAAATCGCCATGACCAGGGGGCGATTATGCACCTGTAACTGGTCTCTCATGCCAGTTATCCCCAGAACCGGTCGAATTCCGTAGCTTGCCGGCAGGCGCACTGCCATCAGCTTGCCCAGCCCCGCCATTGAGTATTTGCCAAAAATCATGGTCAGGAGACTGGGGATATCATTTTCCACATTGATCTCAGGAAAGCGAATGGTAGCAATGCCATAGCCCTGTTCATCGGTGCGAAGGTTGGCAACCACCGCCAGGTGGGCTTGTAGCGAGTCCCGGCGATGGTCAAAGCGACTGTCCCAGGTTCCCGCCGTCTGGCCAAGGGCAATGGTTTTGGCTTGCCGCTCCAGGTCGGTTCCGGGGGGAAATCGATAATCAACTTCGATGGTGCGCTTGTCAGTCATGGCGATCGCCTTTGAGGGAGGTACAATTAGACAATTTTATTAAATAGTTTGGCTAAACCCATTGAATGACTCCCCGGAGGGTTTTGCCGGCGATCGCCATTTTGAGTGCTTGGGAGAAATGTGATGATAGCAACAACCCAGACAGAGACCGTGCCCCTCAGTCTCGCCATGATTGTCAAAGATGAGGAGAACAACCTGGCCCGCTGTTTGGCCAGCGTTCGGGGGGGTTGTGGATGAAATGGTGGTTCTTGACACTGGCTCCTCGGATCGCACCGTTGAAATTGCCCAGGATTTCGGGGCGAGAATTTATCACTACCAATGGCAGAATCACTTTTCCCAGGCTCGTAACTACGGCCTGCAATTCGTGCGGGGGGAGTGGGTTTTGGTGTTGGATGCCGATGAAGCCCTCACCCCAGAAATTGTGCCACTGCTGTGCCGGGCGATCGCCAATCCCCAAGGCCTCGTGGTTAATTTGATTCGCCAAGAGGTGGGAGCCGCCCAGTCCCCCTATTCCCTGGTGTCTCGCCTCTTTCGCAACCATCCCCAGGTCAAATTCACCCGCCCCTATCACTCCATCGTGGACGACCGGGTGGCTGAACTGCTGGAGCGCGAACCGACCTGGCAAATTACCGATCTGACCCCTGTAGCCATCCTCCACTACGGCTATCAACCGGAAGCGATCGCCGCCCTCAACAAATACGACCGCGCCCGCCGCGCTATGGAAAGCTATCTGGCCGAGCATCCCCACGATGCCTACGCCTGCTGTAAACTGGGTGCCCTCTACGGTCAAATTGAGCGCCAGTCCGAAGGTCTCGCCCTACTGGAGCGGGGCTTGCAGGCCGAACCCAGTAACCCCCACCTGTTATTTGAACTCCACTACCATCTGGGCAACGCTTACCGTCAATCAGACCCCAACCGCGCCGCCGTCCATTACCAAGGCGCTCTGGCCCAACCGATTCTTCCCCAACTGAAACTCGGCGCTTACAATAACCTGGGCAGTCTCCTCCAACAGGCCGGGACAGCCCCGCGATCGCCCTGAAAATTTATCAAAGCGCCCTGAATATCGATCCCAGCCTGGCCGTAACCCACTACAACCTCGGCATGGCTCTGCGGGCCACCGGACAATTCAGCGAGGCGATCGCCGCCTACCAACGGGCCACAGAACTTGACCCCACCTACGCCTGGGCCTACCAAAACTGGGGCGTAATTCTCCTGAAGTTGGGAAGACTAACCGAAAGTCGCGATCGCTTTGCCCGCGCCATTGCCCTCCACGAAGCACAAAACAACAACGCTGAAGCCCAACGGTTACGGCAAGGTCTTCGAGAAATTGCCATTAACCTTTAAATTACGAGAAAAGCTTCTGTATTTGTACTGACTTTTTCCCCACGACGCCATGTTAATATGAGGAGCCTGTAAATTTTCCTGTTTTTTAAGGCAACCTTTGCGGACTGGGCTGATCTGGAACTGTTATCACAACTGAATAAAGCCTTTTACAAATAGCAATACTTTAGCAATCATCTGTCGTGACGGCTTGAAATCGGATTAAATAATCCTTTTCCTCCTGCTATGTCTTCCCTTTCCGGGCCCTCCCACCTACAGCAGCAGATCGCCGGGCTGCTTCCCACCTTTTCAGAACCACAGGGCTTCTAACGGCGATGGCCGAGCGCCTTAGTGAATATTTAGCCGTACCGAGCTGCATCATTGTTGCCGGAAATTTGTCCGGCGCGATCGCCGGGGCGACTGTCAGCAGCTAGGGGCGATTTATGGGCCAGGAACCGAATTACACCTTGGCGAGATCCTTTCCTCCCTGGATTTACCCGACCTCCTGACCCAACAGAAGCCACAAATTCGGATGATTGCCGAGCGGCAGAGCTTTTGTCTGGCAGCGCGCCACCAGGGCCAGGCTAACGGCGCTATTGTAGTGGAAGCTAACCGAATCCAGGGCTTAACAACAGTAAAACAGGAAGAATTGCAAGAAATAGCTAAAATAGTAGGGTTTGCGCTCAATTACTTGGAGCTACAGCAGCAGTCCCGGCAAAGGCAGCGCTACCAAATCCTCATCCAGGCTTTGATGAGAACGATGCAGCGGGGCCTTCAGGGCCATGCCCTGCTTAACGAAGCGCTGGCGGCCGTGGTACAGTCCCTAGAGGTAGACGGTGGCGCGGCCTTAAAGATTAAATACAAAAATCTACGCCTAAAAACCCTCTATTCTCAGCCCGAACCCGTCGAAGGCACCTTGGAAATTGTCAGTCAGCAGCCCACCGGCCCGGCCACAACCCCAAGCCCCTTCTCCCTGAAAGATTGTCCGCTCTTTCAGCAGGCTTGGGCAAAATTTTCCCAACCCTTGATCCTGTCCGGGCCCGCTAACCTGCAACCCTTGGCGATCGCAGACAGCTTGGGCAGAGCGCTGGGGCTAGAAACCCAGACGGCGGTGTTGGTCGTGCCAATTTTGGGGAGCAGCAGCGATGAGAATAAGCAGGCGTTGGTCTTGGCAGCCTTGGTTTTGTGGCAGCGGGAAGCGCGATGCTGGCAGGCCGAGGAAATTGAGCTAGTGCAGTGGGCTTGCACCCAAGTGGGAACGGCCCTGTTGCAGCAGCAGACCTTACAAAGCGTCCAATCCCTGGTAGACGAGCGCACCAGCCAGCTAAGGATCAGCCTGGATGTACAGGCAAAACTATCCGAGAGAATGCGCCAGCAGATTCAGGAACTAAGCCGCCTAAACTTGGCTAAGGACGAATTTATCGCCAACCTCAGTGACGCCCTCAAACATCCCCTCACCAAGATCAAAATGGCGATTGAGATGCTGAAACTCGCTCCCAATAGCAATCAACGCCAGCGCTACCTGGATATTTTGCAAGCGGAATGTACTAAGGAAATTCATCTAGTCAATGACCTTCTAACCTTGCACAGCCTCAAGGCAACCCCAGGGGAAGTAAAACGGGAAAAACTGGAATTTAACGCCCTGCTAGAGCCATTAGCCCTCTCCTTTGAACAACAGTGGCTGGATAAGGGGTTGAATTTAGAGCGGACTTACTGGCAGCAATTGCCATTGGGCTTGACTCCGGCTTAGCACCCTGACGTTTTACTGTGATCGCGACAGCTTACAGCGGATTTTGCTGGAGTTGCTCGCCAATGCCGGCAAATTTTCCAGCCCCAATACCACGGTTTTTGTGCAGGCGACCCAACAACTTAACGGCAGCGATCGCCAAATGACCATCAGCGTGACCAATAGGGGCAGCGGCCTGTCTGAAGAGGAACAGGAGTCGATTTTTGAGAAATTTCAGCGGGGTAAAAATGCGCCGGAGGGAACCGAACAGGGGACGGGTCTGGGATTGGCCTTGGTGAAATCCCTGGTGCTGCACCTGGGAGGGACGATTAGCGTTTCCAGTGTTGACATTGAAGAAGCCCTGGCGGAAGTTTGTTTTACGGTAACGCTACCTTAGGTGTGAGGGGTCAAGTTGCAGGGGATGAAGCTGATATTTGCGCTAATTCGGGCAGTAGCCAACTTAAGGAACAGAGCCGACTAGACTAGAGGGAGTGGAGAGCGATTTTTCCGGTGGTTAAGCAAACTTCCCTTCTTTTAGAAGCAGGTAAGCAGCGACGGGTAGACAAGGGAGCCGCGATCGCCGCTGAGGGCTGGCAGCGTTCCGCGACCAATCCCTGGTGGCGTCAACTCCATATTTCTAGTGTGGCGGTTCGCTTTATCTGGTTTCTTGCCAGCGATCGCCTTTGGGGAAAGCTGACACCGCGCCAGCACCATCGCCGGGCCGCCTGGTTGGTACGCCAGTTGCTGGCTTTGGGGCCGACCTTTATCAAAATTGCTCAGGCCCTCTCAACCCGCGCCGATTTACTGCCGCTGGCCTATATTCAAGAATTTAGTCAATTGCAGGATAATGTGCCCCCTTTTGCGGTAAGTACAGCTATTGCCCTGGTGGAAGGGGAATTGGGAGAGCGCTTAGAGACCCTATTTCAAAGCTTTGAGCGGGAACCGATCGCGGCGGCTAGTTTGGGGCAGGTACACCGGGCCCGCCTGCATTCCGGGGAAGAGGTGGTGGTAAAAGTGCAGCGTCCGGGTTTAGAAGCCCTCTTTAACCTGGATTTTGAGGTATTGCACCGCCTGACTCGCCTACTCAACCGCTGGGTTCCTCCGGTGCGGAAATACAGCTTAGAGGCCCTGTATCAGGAATTTTTTGCGCTGCTGTTTCAGGAAATCGACTACATCCATGAAGGCAAGAACGCCGATCGCTTTCGGGAGAACTTTAAGGGTTTCTCTCGCATTCTGGTGCCAAAAGTTTACTGGCGCTATACTACCAGGCGGGTGCTGGTTCTGGAATATTTGCCGGGGATTAAGATAAGCGATCGCCGGACGCTGGTGGCCTGCGGGCTGAATCCCGATCGCATCATTCAATTGGGGGTGTGCAGCTATCTCAAACAGTTGTTGGAAGATGGATTTTTCCAGTCTGACCCCCATCCGGGCAATATGGCGGTGAGTTTGCAGGGGAGAGCTAATTTTCTACGATTTTGGCACGATGGCTGAAGTTAAGTCTATGGCACGCGGTCAGATGGTGCGGACGTTTTTTGCGGTGTTGCGCAAGGATACCGCAGAGGTGGTGGAGACCCTGGTGTACATGGGGCTGCTGGAGCCATTGCCGGACATGACGCCGGTGAAACGCATTGTGCAGTTTTTGTTGGATCGCTTTCGGGAGCGCCCGGTGAACGTGGGGGAGTTTGAGGCCATTGGCAGCGAGCTATACGTCATGTTTGAGGAGCAACCCTTTCGCCTGCCTGCCCAGATGATGTTTGTGATCAAGTCTTTGACCACCTTAGACGGCATCGCCCGCGCCCTCGACCCTAACTACAATTTGCTGGCGGCCAGTCGTCCGTTTATTAAGCGTTTAGCGGCTTCTCCCCAGGGTCAGGGAAGTTTGCTGCAAAATACGCTAAAACAAGCCCGATCCTGGCTAAAGGTGCGGCGGCCCCAGCTCAGCCGTGGAGAGGCTCTCTCCCAGCGAGTGGCCCAGTTGGAGCAAGAGGAATTACAGCGGGAAGCGCGATCGCAGGCCCAAGCACGGTTGCTCAAGCGGATGGAGCATAGCTTAAATTGCTTGCTCTACGGCGGCTTGCTGGGATTGACCCTGTTGGGGGGAGGGATTTTGCTAACCACGATTTATCAACGATGGGCGCTGGTGGCCTTTGGGTTATCCGGGTTGTGGTTGCTGTTGCTGGTGCGATCGCTGATTTTGCTAGCTGTGCAAGGAGGCATGAATCGTCGGAGCAAGGCGATTTAGAAAAATCTGATACAATGGTAATATCACTGCGCGTTTAGGGGTGAGAATTGCTCCTGGCTAAATTTCATGTTCCTGGACAAATCCATGATTCTGACAATTGATGCCGAGCATCCCGAACTGTTGGCGGGGATGGAGGCCTGGTTACAGTTGGGTTTGATTAACGATGCCGAGGTCAAACAGCTTGCCGCAAATATTTGAGCTGTTCCCTGCCTTCTCTAGCGGCGGTTCCTGGCGCAGGGGTGGTTTCTGATTTTGCGCTGGAGGCAATTCCGGCCGCCAAACCCCTGGCACGACCCGCCCTCCCCGTGAGCGATCGCCAAATTTTCTGGAGAAGATCTGGCAGGGATTTACGGATGAGTTGAGCGTCCGCTGGCTGTTATTTTTAGGGTTATTTTTAGTGGTGCTGTCGTCGGGGGTACTGGCGGCAACGGTGTGGCAATATTTCCCGCCAGTGGGACAATACGCGATTTTATGGGGTTATACCCTGGTATTTTGGGCCGTCAGTCGGTGGGCCGAGGCTCAGGGCAATCTCCCTCTCACTCGCAAAACCCTGCAAGCGATCGCCTATTTATTAATTCCCTTAAATTTTGTGGCAGTCGATCGGTTTTCGTCTGTGGGGAAATGTCTTTGGCTGGGTGCGATCGCGGCTGCCTTTGTGAGCTTAAGTTATCTAGTTTTGGCAACGGCCCGTCACCACCGCAGGGCTTTACGCTGGGGCTTGCTGTTTTTGGGATTATCGTCTCTACAAGTGGGCTGGCAGTTAGCTCCCTGGCCCATAACTGCACTTTATGTGGGAACCATCGGCGTGGCGATCGCGGTGCGATTGTTTCCGAGACAAAGGGAGTCAGCCGGAAATTTAACGTTAATTGAAGCGGGATTTGCCATTTATGCCCTGGCGGTACTGCTCATCCGGGGCATTTTCTTTACGGGTTTGCCGGTTTCAGATTTGGGTTTGGCGATCGCAATTTGTGGCTGGTTGTTGGTTTTAGAACGGTTCGATGGCAGAACTGCGGCGTTGGCGAGCAGTCGAATTTATGAATTAGTGGGCGGAATATTATTGTTGCTCGCCTGGCTAGTTTGTTTTTATGAGAGTTTTCCTTGGCAGGCAACGGCAGTAAGTGGGCTGGCCATGCACTGGCTGTGGTTGCGGGTGCAGGGATTGGGACGGCGGCGGGAGTTGTTGGCGCTGTTTGGGTGGGACTGCAAGGGTTATTTTTAGTTGAATCGTTAATTCCTGAAACCCTTAGAGCCGCTTTTGTGGCGATCGCCGTGCAGTGGGGTCACAACCGAGACTCTCCTGAAGCGCTGTATAGCCTGACCTTTTTTCCCTACGTGCTGGTGTTTGTGGGCCTTGGCGATCGCCTCTATCGTCAGGGTCGCATTAAACAAGCTCGCTTTGGGGAAGGGTTAGCCCTGGCTTTAGGCGTAGTTTTGGCGATTTTAAGTATTGCCATTCCGGGTTTGCGGTTTTTAAATCTATCTTTCTCGGCGGTTACCTTGGCGGTGGTTTCCTATCGCCGTTCTTCACCACAGCCTAGCTTCATTTATTTCAGCCATTGCCTAGGACTTTGGCGATCGCGGCGGGAATTGACTGGCAATTTTCCGGGTTAAGTGCGCTTTCTTGGGCAAGAATTTGCCTGGGTTTGATGATTATGGAATGGGGAGTAGCAATTGGCGATCGCCAAGTCAATCCTGAGAGAGAAAACCCTCCAAGCCGGAGAAAAATTTGGCGACAAAGTTGCTGGCACTATGGCTTTGTTTTAGCGGGATTCAGTTACCTACTTTTTAATTGAGCTAGCCTCATCCTTTACCCAGCTCCATCGGGCCCTGGAATGGCTGATTGTTCCTCTCTCTCTAACCGTAATTGCTGACATCGATCGCGAAAAAAAATTTACCGCCGTTATTGCTAGCACCATCGCCTTAATCCTGCTGCAACCCCTAACGGTATGGCAATCCGAGCCGCGATTGATTAGCCTCAGCGCTGCAAGTATTTTGATGCTGGTCAACACCTATTACCTGCCGCGAACGGCGATCGCCAATATTCATTTAGGGTTTATCCTGGCATTGATTGCGACCATTACTGAACCCTATTTATCACTGTCTTATTGGGTGTTGCTAGGAGCGATCGCCACCATTGGGTTTTATGGGTTTTGCGATCGCAAATTCAAGGAAATTCTGCGCCCCTGGCCCTAGCCTATGGTCAAGCCAGTGATATTTGGGCGACGGGATTAGGTGCTGTCAATTTAAGCGCTCTGACCCTGATTTACGTCAATACTAGCTTTGCTGCCCTATCCCTCCAGCCGCAATTTTTA
>JAAUTE010000141.1 GCA_012031815.1 Chloroflexaceae bacterium | reverse complement strand
CTCAAACAATACCAGTAGTGGATCAACTACATGTTCGAGTACATCGGTGCTGACAAGACAATCATAATAATTTTTTCAAGTTTATTGATATACCTAATTTCAGGATTATTCGTGACATATGCTAAAGCAATTTCATTGGGATAAGGTTCGTAAATATCTACGCAAAAGTTGCGATTTTGACTGGCTACGGTTTTTGCCAAAACTCCCATACCCCCACCGTAATCTATTATGTGTTTAATAGAATCTTTGTTGCCATCTATCCATTTAGCAATAGACCAGCGATGCTGCATTGATAAATCATGTTGCTCGATAAACAATGCATTTAATATCCAAACAGGATGCTGATAGAATTTGTTGATTTTATCCAAATCTAGTTTGGTATTATCGCAATCTAAACTGTCCCAGGCACTATCCATGAGTTGCCAGACTTTTTCAAGAGTTAGGTTTTCGTCATGTAAGGAAAGAAAATTTCTTACTTCCTCACTTCCTCTAGAAAGGCACAGATCTTTTAGAAACTCTTTTTTCATCTTTTTGTGGTATTTATTGAGCTGACAGCCTATTATCTATCGTTTAAATATCTCTTTGAGTTTGTTCTGAAACCGCTGGGTAATTGATGGTTGAAAAAGATATTTTTGAGTGAAGGTGTCAGCGCAGGCATTTCTGATGACAAAAGGGGGGTGTTTTAGAGGAAATTCCATCTTAAAAGTTTCCATGTTAGCAAAAGGACTTGTTTGCTTCGTTGTGTGAGTTGCTCCTTCTTCAAAACCAATGTTTGTTACAAGATTGTATTTAGGAATAACAGTTAATCCGTTCTGTAGCCAACAAGCAAATGTCCATCGATAATCCCATGTATTTATTGCTTCTTCATAGGTCTTCTGGAAAATATTAGTCCAGTATGTTGCGGAGTTTTTATCCTCTAGTAAATTATGCAAAAGCTTTTCTTGTTTAATCTGTGTCCACAGCTTCATTTCTATATCGTAGAGTTTCCAAGCTCTTTTCCATGTCGCCCAACCCCAGCAATGATTATATCGTGAAAAGTAGTAGCTATAATTTGTACGCTTTCGTCCAAATTGAAAATTGTCTCCTGAAACAACCATTATTCTCTCGTCATCTCGATAGTATGTTAAAAGCTCTTCACAAAAAGGAAAAAACTGGGACACGGAACACAATCATCTTCGAGTATGATTGCTTCTTCAACATTACTAAAAACCCAATTCAGACCACTGGAAACGCGGTTTTTACAGCCCAAATTGATTTCTGAGTAGTTGTTCAGTACTTGACAGTCCCAGTCTACTTGTTTAAGTATATCGCGAGCAGCTTTGCACTTTTCCCATTCGCCTTCCCGTTCAACACGAGGGCCGTCAGCTACGACCAGAAGTTGTTGTGGTTTCACTTGGCGAACAACATTAAACACCTGCTGTGTCTCTTTAGGTCTGTTGAAAATCAATAAAACTACCGGAGTTATTACTGTCATAAGTTTTTACCTGACAAAAATCAGATTAATGAGCTAACTTGCTGTGGTTTTAGAGTTGATGAGCTTTCTTTGTGTTTATAGAAAAAATCGTGATGGGAAAACTGATCGACTTGAATGTACCATTTTGAAAGAAGTTGGTCTACGTCATCTCTAAAACTTGTTTCTATTAACAAATACCTCGGACAATATTTGTCAAAATCTAATCCATTTAAAACATTCAGTTCAAATCCTTCCACGTCTAAGGAGAAAAAGTCTATCTTATCGAGACTAAGCTTATCCAAAATTGAAGTCAGTGTTTTTGCTGGAACTTGAATTTCATAGGAAGAAACCTTTTGAAGGTTGCATCCTTTTTCAACATGTGCCTTGGCACGCTCTTGGTTCTCAAAAGCTCCATTAGTGATTGACATTAAATTGGCGTATGTCATCGTTATATGAGTTTCTTTATAATTTTTGTCTACTAGGGCACAATTAAATACTTTTGCTTTCTTTCTTTCTTTAACACATTGATCATACAATTCTGGAATTGGTTCTATAAGAACTCCTGACCAATTAAGAAAGCGTTCTAAATAATAAGTGTTGCTCTGAGAAAAACCATTATTAGCTCCTACTTCTATGAAAAAGCCATTTCTGTAGGAAATATATTTTGCCAGTTGTTTATCAATATTGTTAATTGAAGGCCTAGAATAGCGAGATAATCCTAGACCTTCAAAGATTTTTCTTCGAGTTTTATTGGCTATTCTTCTAATCATTGTTAATGTCCAAGAACTAGTTTCTACAAGCATTTTGTTTTGAGAGATTTAAAATAAAGTAAGTTTTGACGAATTCTGAAAGGAATAAATAAGGACTTGGTCAACATCCATCCTGTATTGTGCATTTGTGGATATAATAAGCAGGCTATATGGGTGGCAAATGCATATGATACTAGAGTTGCGATAGCTGCGCCTACGCCACTCAAACTGGGGATGAGTAAATAGTTTAAACCTAAATTCAGTCCAGCCCCCATAAATGTTGTTCCAAAGCTAAATCCGGTATAATTTTCTGCTGTTAGCCATTGAGAGCGAGCAACTCCCAAGAAAACGAATGGAGCAGCCCAGATGTGAAGTGCTAAAATTTTCCCCGCTTCATTGTATCCTTGACCCAATAAAAGATTGAGCAAATTTCCTGAGAAGAACATTAAAGGAACTGCAATGCTAAAAGAAATCCACGCCATTAAATCATAAAGCATTTGCAGTCTCAGATAGTATTGTTCTCGATTTTTCTGTCTAACACGAACAATTGAAGGAAATATTGAGGCACAAATTGCCGCTGGGATAAAATACCATAATTCAGAAAATCTTACTGCTGCCGCATAGTTACCAACTGCTTGATCGCCCACCATATTTCCCAACATTACTTGATCGATCTTCATGTAAATGCTAACCATCATTCCGGCAAGAACTAGTGGCCATGAGTCTTTAGTTAATTCCCTAGCTATTGACCAATTGAATTGCCATTTTAAGATTGATAGAGAGTTCGCGAAATAAATAATAATTCTTCCGATTGCTTTGATGCCGTAATCAACTAAAATCAACCAAGCAAAAGCTATTAAAGGCGCACCTATTGCAACCAGAAAAAGTTTGGCTATCGAACTAACTATCAACGTTATACTTCTAGCCAATACCATTGCGCCTGCTTGTACTTGGGACTGAAACCAAAAGTCAATGACTTCCAAAGAATCAATTATCAATCCAACAGAGATAATTAACACGATCCAAGGCACTTCGGATTGAGTTCTAAAATTAAATGCTGCCAAAATAGCTAAGAAGGTTGCTGTAGAGCTGGAAATAAGCTTTAAACCAAAGGCAGTTCCCAGAACTTCTTGAGTGGCACTTTCTTCCCGGACAATATTACGGACTACTATTGAATCCAAGCCTAATTTGGCGATCGCGCTAAATAGTCCTACGAAACTAAGAGCGTAGCTAAGTTTGCCAAAATCTTCTGCACCAAGATAGCGGATGACGTAAATTCCAACTGATAAAGTTACTGTAAAGCCCAGAAGACGTTCAGCCGTTAGCCAGCCAATATTTCCAATGATTTTACGCAGTCCAGGGCTAAGCCTTTGATTAATAGCTGCAATTCTACTCAACATTGGCTAATTTTTCTATACAAGTTGATATTGATCCGTTTCTAGGTAAATCAGTAGAGCGTTAATATCGGCGGGATTGACGCCACCAATGCGAGAGGCTTGACCAACGGTTAGGGGCTTAACTTTAGCTAACTTCTCTCTTGCTTCCATTGATAGGGTGCCAATTTTTAGGTAATCAAGATTTTGGGACAACTGGCGGCTAGCATGGCGCGTCACTTGGTCGATCTGATTTTGTTGGCGCTTAATATATCCGGAGTACTTTATCTCTATTTCGGCCCCTTCTTGTTCCGATTTGCTTAAATCAGCGTTTCCTAACTGATAGCGCTCAAGATCGATGTAATGAAACCCTGGTCGGCGCAGTAGATCGGCAAGGGTGACTGAGTTTTTGATTTTTTGACCCAGATCGGCCGCGATTTGTTGGGCGATTGGCTCCTGTTCCTTGACGCGGGTTTCGTATAGGCGTTCTTTCTCGGCGGCAATGTTGGCCTGTTTGTTTTGGAATAAGTGCCAGCGCCGATCGCCAATCAACCCGATTTCACGGCCGAGGGGGGTTAAGCGGCGATCGGCGTTGTCCGAGCGTAGGGTTAAGCGATATTCAGACCGAGAGGTGAGCATTCGATACGGCTCCCGCAGGTCTTTGGTACAGAGGTCGTCAATTAGAGTTCCCACATAACTTTCCTCGCGGGGAAACACAATCATCTCCTGGGCACGGACAAACCGTGCAGCATTAATACCGGCAACAATACCTTGGGCCGCTGCTTCTTCGTACCCCGTGGTTCCGTTGATTTGTCCGGCGGAGAAAAGTCCCTGGATTTTTTTGGTCATCAAAGTCGGATAACATTGGGTGGCCGGCAGGTAGTCGTACTCCACCGCATAGGCGGGACGCAGCATCAGGCAGCTTTCTAGCCCTGGCAGGGTGCGCAACATAGCCAGTTGTAGCGTCTCTGGCAACCCGGTGGAAAATCCCTGAATGTAGAGTTCGGGAATGTCTCGCCCTTCGGGTTCGATAAAGATTTGGTGGCTTTCCTTGTCGGCAAAACGGACGATTTTATCTTCAATGCTGGGGCAGTAGCGCGGCCCTTTGGCGTCGATAAAGCCGCCATAGATCGGCGAGAGATGCAGGTTATCTCGGATCAGTTGGTGGGTTTCTGGGGTGGTTCGCGTGAGGTAGCAGTTGAGTTGCTCCCGTTTTACCCAAGCTTGGGATCGAAGCTGAACCAGCGCACTTCCTCGTCGGGGGGCTGGGGTTCCAACTGGCTGTAGTCCACGCTGCGCCGATCGACGCGAGCCGGGGTTCCGGTTTTTAAGCGGCCGGTTTCAAATCCCAGGTGATTGAGGGTTTCTGTTAGTCCGGTGGCCGCAAATTCTCCGGCCCGACCGGCACTCATGGATTTATCGCCAATCCAGATACGCCCGCCCAAAAAGGTTCCGGTGGTCAGAATGACGGCTTTGGCGACAAAGCTAGTGCCAAAGTAAGTCTGGACGCCTCGAACTTCGTCGTTGTCTCCCAAGATCAGGTCTACGACCATGCCTTCACGGATGGTTAAGTTCTCCTGGGTTTCGACAATGCCCTTCATCACGGCACTGTACTCGCGCTTGTCGGTCTGCGCTCGCAAGGCCCACACCGCTGGGCCGCGGGATAAATTTAACACCCGCTTCTGCAAATATGTGCGATCGCTAACTTTGCCAATTTCACCGCCCAGGGCATCGACTTCGTGGACGAGCTGAGATTTAGCGGGGCCGCCAACGGCCGGGTTGCAGGGCTGCCAGGCGATTTTGTCCAGGTTTAGGGTGAGCAGGAGCGTCCGACAGCCAAGACGAGCGCTGGCCAGGGCGGCTTCACAGCCGGAATGACCGCCACCAATGACGATGACCTCAAACTCGTCTTGAAAATCCACGTAACTATCGATCTGCATTGGGCTATTGGGCAAGGTTGTAAAGGAAGCTAATTTATGTTAATCAACTTCAGGGGATTTTGGCAGCCGCATTCTAGGAGAAAGACCAATGGCAGGTGGGGAGTGGGAGAAGAAAAGTTACCCAAAACGTTTTGGGTAATTTGTGGCATGGATGCAGTTAACCCGGAAACGCCTCCGGGTCACAGTTGGCTCAGGCTCTGGTTTGTTGCGACCAGACGCGGGTGGGCAGGCCCCAAATATAGATAAAGCCTTCGGCGGCTTTGTGGTCGAAGCGATCGTCTGCGCCGTAGGTGGCGAGAGCGGGGGAGTAGAGGGAATAGGGCGATCGCCGTCCGACAGGGATGGCATGGCCTTTGTGGAATTTGAGGCGGACGCTGCCGGTGACCCGCTCCTGGGTTTTTTGGATGAAAGCGTCGATGGCTTCCTTGAGGGGGCTGAACCAGAGGCCCCGGTAAACGAGCTGGCTGTAGGTTTCTTCGAGGCCGCGCTTATATTGGGTCACGTCGGCGGTTAAAGTCAGGCTTTCCAGATCGCGGTGGGCCTGGATTAGGGCAAGCAGGGCGGGGGTTTCGTAGATTTCGCGGGACTTGATGCCGATGACGCGGTTTTCCACCATGTCAATGCGACCGACCCCGTGGCGGCCGGCCAACTCGTTGAGTTGGGCGATCAGCTCGATGGCTCCCAAGACTTTGCCGTCCAGGGACACGGGAATGCCGCCCTCAAAGCCGATTTCCCCATAGTCGGGGGCATCGGGGGCCTTGTCCAGGGATTGGGTCATGGCGTAGATTTCTTCGGGGGGTTCGCTCATGGGGTCTTCCAGGGGCCCAGCTTCAATGCTGCGTCCTAACAGGTTGCGATCGATGCTGTAGGGGGAGGATTTTTTGACGGGGGATTCGATGCCAAAACGTTCCCCATAGGCAATGGTTTCCTCGCGGCTCATGCCCCACTCCCGCGCCGGGGCCAGGATTTTTAGATCGGGGTTGAGGGCGGCGATCGCCACATCGAAGCGTACCTGATCGTTACCTTTGCCGGTGCAGCCGTGGGCGACGGCATCGGCTCCGTATTTATCGGCGGCTTCTACGAGGAGGCGGGCAATGAGGGGACGGGCGAGGGCGGTGGAGAGGGGATAGCGGTTTTCGTAGAGGGCGTTGGCCTGGATGGCGGGGAAGGCAAATTCTTTGACGAAGGGTTCGATGGCGTTAGCCACCAGGGATTCGACGGCTCCGCATTTGAGGGCTTTTTGTTGAATGGGCCCCAGTTCTTCTCCTTGACCGAGATCCACCGCCAAGGCAATCACTTGTTGGACGCCCCATTCTTGTTGGAGGTAGGGAATGCAAACGGAGGTATCAACCCCTCCTGAATAAGCTAGAACAACTTTATTGGCGCGGCCCATATATCTTTTGCTTTAGCAACGACTATCGGGCTATTGTATCTGGTTGCGTCCCGATCGTTCTGTCGTGAATGCGATCGCCAATTCATAAAAGGTCACCTAGGCAGGGTGTCAGCGATCGCTACATGGACGTTTCCAACCAAGGGAGCGATCTCCGTCTGCCGATTTATTTAATAAAGAGCCAAGGTCAAACTAAATCAGTGATAAATTCGGCTTCACGATTGCCGCTAAATGACGAGCAATTCTCCTCGTGCGGTTCGTTCTAGTTGCCAATCTTGGTTGACTTGGCAAAGGCGATAGAATTGTTCGTCGCTGAGGTTGACAGTATCCAAGTTGAGGATGACGGTTGCCATAGATCTATTTCGTCTTAGCAAAAACTCTAGACTTGATTGTAAGGTTTAGCCAGGAAACCAATAAGGTTTAGCCGGGGAAGCAATAAGCTTTAGCCAGAAAATCAATAAGGTTTAGCTGCCAAAGCCATCGCTGCCGCACGTCAGTCCTTTTCGGCTCGCGATCGCCCCAAGATCAACTTAACGCTGAAGGCGGCGGGAAGCCATCGCGAGGGCGTCGGTAATGTCCACACTCCCATCGGCATCGGTATCGAGAAAATGACGAAGCACGGGATTCGCGCTGAGAGGATTGCGGGCATGGGTTCCGGTTTTGAGAAAATTCAGCACCAGCGGCACCAGCACGGGTAACATCGCCTGGACTACCCCTTGATTGATGCCGGTTTTGCCCTCCACTTCGGCGCTAAGATGCTGCAACCGCGACATAGAAAAGAGCGATCGCACGGCGTCAGGGCTGGGCTGGGTTCCAGCATAATCATTGACCACCCGTTGAGCGGCCTCTTCGCCGCCAGCATTGCGCTGTTCTTGCAGGGCCGCTTTGGCGTACTTGCCACCACCGACATTGCCGTCTCAACCTTGGCCGGATCGGCTTGAAAACTGCGGCTGACCTGATCGATGGCCGTAAAGATTGTCCCCAACTGCTCGTCACTAGCTTGTTGTTCCGGGTTTTTAATCGCCCCTAGAATTGTGTTAAAGAAGCTCATTTGTCCGATTTAATCAGTTTCTTAAGCCTTCAAGCTATCCCATCGGGTGAAAATTGCACCTCTGGCCCAGAGCCGATCTCACCAGAAGAGATTTTCTAGACTAAGAGCAAGCTTGCCTGTTCTTTAATTCTTAACCCCATGCCCTTGCCCCGCCTGCTGCTGTTGTTTGTTGGCCTGATTGTGATTCTGGGACTGGCCGTTTGGCTGCTCGATTCCCTCAATCGGCTGTTTTTCAGCATTGGTTCGCCGGCCCTAGCGGGGTTTCTGGCACTGCTGATTATTGTGCTGGTGGCGCTGCTCATTGGCGCATTCATCTACTATTTTCTGATTGTTCCCTCCGACCCCAAACACGGCAGAAAAGGCGATCGCCGTCCCACCGTTAAAATCCCCGAACAAAAAACCGAAGCAGCCCAGGAAAATCTCAAGGCCGTGCGCCGCCAGGTGACTCAAATTCAAGACCGCATTGCCCAACAAGCCCTTCTGAGCCGATCGCAAGCCATTTCTGAAACCCTGACGCGGGGAGAAGTGCGGGTGGTGGTCTTTGGCACCGGGTCTGCGGGTAAAACCTCCCTGGTCAATGCCGCCATCGGTCAGATGGCGGGCCAAGTAGCCGCGACGATGGGAACTACCCAACTGGGCCAAACCTATCGCTTGCAGTTGCCGGGCCTGACGCGGGAAATCGCCATCACCGATACTCCCGGTATCCTGGAAGCGGGCATTGCCGGGGGCGATCGGGAACAATTGGCGCGAGAACTGGCTACAGAAGCAGATTTACTGCTGTTTGTGGTAGATAACGACCTGCGCCAGTCGGAATATGTCCTCTTAATCGCCCTGGCAGAGATTGGCAAACGCTCTTTGCTTATCTTCAACAAAACCGATCTTTACCCCCCCGAAGACCGGGATGCTATCCTCACACGCCTGCGGGAACGAGTGCAAGGGGCGATCGCGCCCTCGGATGTTCTGGCTGTTGCGGCGGCTCCCCAGTCCATACCGTTGGAAAACGGCGAGCTAGTCCGGGCAGAGCCGGATATTTTCCCCTTAATTAAACGCTTGGCAGCGGTTTTGCGAGCGGAAGGGGAAGATTTAATCGCCGATAACATTTTGCTCCAGTCCCAGCGCTTGGGAGAAGAGGCCCGCAAACTCCTCGATCGCCAGCGCCGCCGTCAAGCCGATAAAATCATCTATCGCTACCAGTGGATCGGGGCCGGAGTCATCGCCGTCACGCCCCTGCCCGTCATTGACATGCTGGCTGCCGCTGCCGTTAACGCCCAGATGGTCGTGGAAATTGGCCGCATCTACGGCTCGGAACTCAATAGCGATCGCGGCCGGGAATTGGCCCTATCCTTGGGGAAAACCCTGGTGAGCTTGGGCGTCGTCAAAGGAGCCGTGGAACTGCTGGCCAGAGCGCTGCAATTCCATGTGGCGACCTACATTGTCGGCAAGGCCATTCAAGCCGTAACCGCCGCTTATTTAACCCGCATCGCCGGAAAAAGCTTTATTGAATATTTCCGCCACGATCAGGATTGGGGAGACGGCGGCATCACCGAGGTGGTTCAGCGCCAATTTCAATTAAGCCGCAAGGACGAGTTTGTTAAGGCGTTTGTTCGGGATGCCATCGCCAAAGTCGTCCAACCTTTCAGCGAAACCCTTGCGCCCCGCCCAGAATCCCAGGCGGAAATCTTTGAGGAAGTGGAGAGCATTCCCCCCCTAGAAGTCGAGGATGGCTGGGAAAACCCAACGGTACCGCGCCGGGAGGAGTGGTAGTTTTTTTTCTGTATTTTCTCGGTTGCCAAGGTAAAATGAAAGCGCTTCAATAAGGCTCACAAAAGTATGGCGGCCTAGCTTAAATCGTTGGAAATCTTGGCCGCTCCCGTTGTTTAATGTCTCTAGTGACGCCCCTGCCAGCCGCCGGGAGTTTCCTGTCTATGCAATCCCAGTTAATTGAATTTCTACAAAAAGAACTCTCCCTGTCCAATGAAACCATTGCAGTCGCCCTGCGACGCTGTCAGGCGGTGGCCGGGGAGCTGCCGATGGTCTTGTGGCAGTACGGATTTATTACAAGCGAGCAACTAGAGCGAATTTTTGAATGGCAAGACAGCATTTTTTAATGTCCTGCTCGCCAGAGTTCTTAATTTGGGCAATTTAGACTCAAGAACGTTAAAAGGCTAGGGTCTTGAGTCAAATCAATCGGATTAAATGGCTATATTTGGTAATTCCAGGCGGAAAACACCTGGCTAAAGGCAATGTGTCCCTGGGTCTGCTGTGGCTGCTCGGCACCGCTTGTGGGTATGCTTTTGGCCCTGCACCGGGGCTGGCCATCCACGGTTGGTATCTCGGCCAGCATGTCCTGCCCCCTGTTGGGAAAAAGAAACCGGAGTAGGCGATCGCAA
>JAAUTE010000140.1 GCA_012031815.1 Chloroflexaceae bacterium | reverse complement strand
CTACTGCATCTACACCGTGGTTGAGGGCAAGCAAGTCCGCATCAATCCCGCAGAAGAAGTGGTCGCGGAGATGCGCCAGCTCTACGATCGCGGCATTCGCAATTTTTGGTTCACCGATGCCCAATTTATTCCTGCCCGCAAATTCATCGACGATGCCGGGGAATTACTCCAGAAAATCCTGGATTCTGGCATGAACGACATCCACTGGGCGGCCTACATCCGGGCCGATAACCTCACGCCGGCCCTGTGCGAGCTGATGGTGAAAACAGGCATGAATTACTTTGAGATTGGCATCACCAGCGGCTCTCAGGAATTGGTGCGAAAAATGCGGATGGGCTACAATTTGCGGACGGTGTTACAAAACTGCCGCGACCTGAAGGCGGCGGGTTTTGACGATCTGGTGTCGGTCAACTATTCCTTTAATGTCATTGACGAGAGCTTTGAGACCATTCGCCAAACCATTGCTTACCACCGAGAGCTAGAAGCCATTTTCGGCGAAAATAAGGTGGAACCGGCGATTTTCTTCATTGGCTTGCAGCCCCACACCCACTTGGAGGAATACGCCCTGCAAAAGGGTATCCTTAATCCAGGTTACAATCCCATGAGTTTGATGCCCTGGACGGCGAAGAAGCTGCTGTGGAATCCCGAACCCCTTGGCTCCTTTTTGGGGAAGTGTGCCTCCAAGCCTGGCAGCAAAACCCTAACGATTTCGGTCGTGAGGTCATGAAGATTTTGGAAGCAAGGCTGGGTCGGGCTGAGCTAGAGGCAGCTCTCAGCGCTCCCCTCGGAGAAACCCTTCCCAAACCCCAGCTAGCTCCGGTTGCTTAAGTCTACGAACTTTAAATTCTTCCTTATGTTTGCGATCGCGACCACTGAATTATGTTAGAAGGATCGATTTTACAAAACCTGGTTGCTGCCCATCACAGCCAAAATAAGCCGTTAAACCTGGGCGTTTACTATAAAAACACCCTAGTTGCCCTCTGCCACGCCTTGGAGGACTTCTTGCTGGAAACCTACAGTGCGCCTTTGATGATTGTGGCCTTTCAGCGGGGTAAATGGTATCTCCAGGAAGCTGAGCGTTACGGCGAGCTGGCGAGCAAAGCCCAGCACATTGCCATTATGGCCGCCCCGATAGCGGTTTTCGCGAGCATCCCACCAGCCAGCGAGCTAATGTCGATCTCATCGATCTCACTCCCGACGATCCCGTCTCCCAGGAGTGGCATTTGATCATTCTCTCCCCCAGTTACTCGGCGATGGTTCTCTGCCAGGAACTCTTGCCTGATGAGTACGAGTTGCTCAACGGCCAGCCCAGGGAAGATTTAGAGCGCAAGTTCTACGGGTTTTGGACGTTCGAGCCGGAGCTGGTGCGGGAAACGGTGGAATTGGCGATCGCCCACATTGCCGGTTACGATGCCAAGTTGGCCCAGCAGTTACAAGCCCAAACTTCTTCACTGGCCTGTAGCCTGGAGCGCCACCAGCAGGATGATTTTGGGGCAGTGGTGGCGCGGGTAATTCACTATCTCCAGCAGAGCCAGCAAACCCTCTCGCACACAGAGGCACAAGCTGCAATGCTCCACGCCCAGGAGTTGGATAATAATCTGGCGTCCAACGAAATGCAGACGTTTTTACGCATTGCCCAAATGATCGACCAAGCCGACGCCGCCAATCCCAACGCCGCGGCGGAAGTGACAGCCCTGGTTGAATCCATCGGTCAGCTTCTGGATTTACCCGCCTGGCAGGTCAAGCGCCTGCGCCTCGCCGCCATGCTGCACCGCCTCGCCCCGTTGCAGGGAGCCACCCGCCTGGCCGATCTCAAAACCCCGATTCAGCTCGCCGTCGCCCAAAAGCAAACCACCTTACCCAAAGCCTCGGTGCTGCGCATCATGCCCCAACTCCAGGCGATCGCCGATATCATTGTCCATCAGAAAGAGCGCTGGGACGGCACGGGACAGCCGGATGGGTTAGGGTATGATGCTATTCCTCTAGAGTCGCGAATTCTCGTATTGGCAGCTTATTTTCAGGAGCGGATCTGCGTTTATCGCCGAGCGGCCCTCAGCAATCCCATTGCCCAAGCCCTGAGCGACTGCCAGCAACAAGCTGCCCAGGCATTTGACCCAAAACTGGTGGAAGCCCTAGAATTGCTGGCAATGGGCCTCCAGCAAGGCATGATGTTAGAGGTTGAGCCGCCCAAAATTGCGGCCGGCCTGTGGCTATTGGAAGAGGAAGCAGCCCAGCCCCAACTCGCCCCGACTCACCCCTAAAAACCGATGAATATTGCAGAGATTCGCGCGGGCCAGCACAAGCAGTTAGCTGGCGTTGACTTGGAAGACGAAGACCTCTCTGGTTCCCAATTAGAGCGAGCCAATTTAGCCGGAGCTAATCTGGTTGGGGTTGATTTCTCCCTGGCCAATTTGAGGAATAGCCGCCTGGATGGAGCTAATCTCCTGGGGGCGCAACTGAGTGGGGCCGATGTGCGAGCGCATTTGTTGGGGGCGAATTTACTGCAAGCAGAGCTATTACGGGCGGATCTGCGGGGCAGTAACTTACGGGGCGCAAATTTAATGGGGGCGAAACTGGTGCAGGCAACCCTGGCCGGAGCCTTTCTCAGCGGCGCGAACCTGACGGGGGCCAATTTGCAGGGCGTTGATCTGCGGGGCGCGGATTTGCGAGGGGCCATCCTCAACAGTGCCAACCTCAAGGGAGCCAACTTATCTCAGGCAGATTTGCAGGGAGCGGTTGTCAGCGAGGCAAATTTGGAGGAAGCGGATTTGCGAGGGGCGAATTTGGCGGGAGCAAATCTTTCTGGAGCGAATTTGCTCTGTGCGGAACTCGAAGGCGCAGATCTCGACAGTGCCAACCTGGAGCGGGCCTGTCTGACGGGGACGATTCGCGATCGCCTGTGAGTCCAAAAATTAAATTGTTGGCGGAGCTAAGGAGAAAGGGGCGCGGCGACCGCTAGAATTGATGGCATTGAAATTGCAAGTTGAGCATCTCCGTAGGTTACTCGTGTCAAAAACGTCAATTTGGTGGCAGCAAAATCTCTATCTCGTCCAGGATATTGCGAGCGTTGCAAGCCGGCGTGGTTGGAGTTGGTTGCTGGCGGGTTTAGGCTTGGTGGGGCTGCTGCTGTGGAACTGGAAGTTAGTGCTGTCTACCAGTGCGGGCGTGGCGCTCATGCTGCTGGCTTACGTGCTGCAAACCTGGAATTGGCAGTTGGTCGGGGTTCAGTGGCAGCGTTTTTGGAGTAGTTCTCAACGGCAGTTTGCTGTAGCGGTCAGCAGTGGTGGCTTGGCGGCCTTTTTCACCTATTTGGCGGCATCAATTTGGTCGGATACCCAAAATCGCTGGCTGGCGGTGGGGAGTATTTTGCAGGGATTGGCTAGTTTGGCAACGTTAATTCTAGTGGTAGGGCAGCGGTTGGGTGGGAAATCCCAGCGAGAGGAGGGCCAATTCGACCAGCTTTTGCGGGATTTAACGGCGGAGAATGCGCTCAAACGCCTGATTGCCGTGCAGAAATTAACCCACATGAATCAGAAGTCTCGCTGGAGCAAATCCCAACGGCAACAGCTTCAGGAATGCTTGTGTTTGCTGTTGTCCCAGGAGACGGAACTCCGCGTGCGCGATGCGATTTTAGACAGTTTGCTAGTGGATCGGCCCCAGGAAATTCCATTGCCGCCCTTGACCCAGCGCGAGCTTTCCGTTCAAACCATTCGCCAAGAGCTAGAACATCCTGTTTAAGTCCTGTCGTTGGAAAAAGATATGCTTCGTTCTCTGTTCACGGAAAATTTTAAGAGCCTGCATTTCAGCGAGCCGGTCGAATAAAGAGCCTGTCATCCGAGTGCGTATAGCTTTTCTAAGTACAGGAAAAAAATCGTAAAGACTGTAAAAATCCTTTTTCATGGGCAGGCTAAGGATTGAGGACAAAATGACGAAGATCATCAAACCCCAATCTGGGATTTGACCTAGCTAACGGAGGCTGAGCTAGCAGAATAGAGGCGTTGCAGAAGATCCTGACGTTGTGAGAGATAGAGCTGATCGAGCTGCTCGGCCACCGCATCCCAACTAAATTGGGCAGTAACTCGCTCGCGGGCGGCTTGCCCCAGGCGATCGCGCCAGCGGGGGTTTGCGATAATTTTGGCGATCGCGATGGCAAAGGCTTTTTCGTCCTTGGGCGGGGCTAAGAGTCCGGTTTTTTCTGGAATTACGGTAAATTGTAGCCCACCAACGGCAGAGGCAACCACCGGCGTGCCGCAAGCCATCGCTTCAATGGCCACTAGCCCAAAGGGTTCATAGTGGGAGGGAACAACGCACACATCTGCTGCATTGTAATAAATCGGCAGGTCTTTTGCGAAATTCGCCCTGGAAAGGTAGTGATATCGCTCAAGCCTAATTCTGCCGCAATGTTTTGAATGCGTTCCCGTTCCAGCCCATCTTTGTGACCGGGACGGCTGCCTCCAGCGATAAACAAGCGTAAATCTTGGGTTTGGCGAATTTCAGCGGCGGCTCGAACCAGGGTTTCAATGCCCTTGCGGCGATCGAAGCGGCCAACATACAGAACAATCGGGACATCTTGAGACAAATTCAGGGTCTGCCTAGCTAATTTAGGATCTTGTGGAGTAAATCGCTCAATATCCGTGCCGCAGGGAATGATGTTGATATTGCCCCGGCCGGACACTAACGACCGCATGTGTTCCCCTTCTTGGGGTGAAGTGGCGACGACAACATCGGCTTTTTCTAAGCAGTTTTTTTCCACCTGCAAGCGGGTGCTGGCAATCAAAGGAACGGTTGTCACCGCTTGGTATTTCACAGCGCCAAGAGAGTGATAAGTGTGTAACATCTTGCAGGGCTGGCGCTGTTTGAGGGTCAATCCTACCCAGCCAGAGAGCCAATAATTAGTGTGAATTAAGGCGTAAGAATGACTCGATTGCTGCTGAAACGTTAGGAAAGCTTCCACAAACTCCGGCAGGTGCTGAAAGAGGCGATCGCGTTCAACAAAAGCTTGAGGCCCTGCAATGAGGCGAATGGTGCGGCAGCTGCGGCGATGTTCAACAATTTCCGGTTGATCGGCGGCAGTTTTGCGCGTAAACATATCAACCTGCCAGCCAAGGCGAGCTAATGCCTCACCCACTTGACGGACATAAACGTTTTGTCCTCCAGCTTCTTCTTTGCCAATTTCTATAGCAGGGTCGCCGTGAACCGAGATTAAAGCAATTTTATCTCTATGTTTAGATAACATGATCTTTAAAGTAGTTGCCATTACCTCAAACAGTAGAATGAGCTTGTAATTGCTGGCATCACCCGTGGGTCGTAAATTATAAATTATAGTCTCATCCCAAATCTTTAAATTTATTTGTCGAAACAAGCCTCTACGGTCTTTACCTCAGCCGTTAGCCAGAAGATATTTCAGTTGAACCCCTAACTAAACCGTGGAAATTGACAAAATTTTTCCAGTCCTCTAGATTAAAGTCATTCAGAAAAATATTGAGGTTTGTTATTAAGTTTGATCGAATTTTTATTTTGAATGGGAGAAAAAATGTTTTTTGAAAGTGGCAGCTCGCTACTACGAACGCTGGTGGTTGGGAGTCTTGCCTATGCGGCTCTGGTGTTTTTGCTGCGTATCTCTGGTAAGCGCACCCTTTCTAAGTGGAATTCTTTCGATCTTGTGGTGACCGTTGCGTTTGGTTCAGCCTTAGCGACAGCCCTCCTCTCACAAAATACATCTCTAGCCCAAGGAACCCTGGCTTTTGCGGTGCTAATTGGACTCCAATGGTGTATTACCTGGCTTTCAGTACGTTCGCTAGTTTTTCGGAGCTGGATTAAGGCTCAGCCGCGATTACTGCTATTTCAAGGACAATTTCAGCATAAGGCATTGATGCAGGAGCGCATTCCCGAAAGCGAAATCCGGGCGGCCCTCCGCGCTCAGGGAATAACCGCGATCGAGGATGTGGCGGCTGTGGTCTTGGAATCCGATGGGAGCTTTAGTATTATCAAAATGTAGGCAGTTCTATCTCGACGCTCTGTGATGTCAAAGGATACTCTCCAGGCGCTTAGGGCGATCGCAATTTGCTAATTTGAGGTCAGAGGTCAATCGTCGGGAAACTGCCAGCAAGAAATCCGTTCGAGGCGGGGACTGCCACAATTGCTACAAGCTGTTACGCCTGGGGAAGCGACCCATTCCGCCTGACAGTCTTGGCAGTGATAAAAGATATGGTTATGTTCGGCGATTTCAATCATTTTTCGCCACTGGGACAGCATCTGCCCGTTTGAGCCTGGTTCGTCTGACTTAGTCATCGGGCAGTTTTCCCTAGATGGATAATTTTCCCCGATCTTACCGAAACCGAGGCTGCTGAGTGCCAAAATTCTCTCGTTGAAATTTGTGGCGCGATTCGCTGCTATTGCTTACCAGAAACGATGAAAGCCTCTGGGATTTGCCAGGATAGAATTTACCTAATTAATCGTTGACTTCAATTCCTATGAGCGTTACTGTTCTCAACCTCAGCGCGATCGCAGCCTTGACTCATGATCAATTCCAGGCATTGTGCGAGGCTAACCCGGATGCCAAGCTAGAACTCAATGGGAATGGAGAGTTAGTGATTATGTCTCCGACTGGTGGAGAAACAGGTGCGTGGAATAGCGAACTAAATGCTGACTTAGTTATCTGGAATCGGCAAACCCGCCGAGGAACAACCTTCGACTCATCCACTGGATTTTCCTTACCGAACGGAGCGCAGCGATCGCCTGATACAGCCTGGATTCCGTTAGAGAAATGGGAGGCACTGACCCTGGAAGAAAGACGTGGCTTTTTACCTTTTTGTCCAGACTTTGTGATGGAATTACTCTCCCCGTCGGATTCGTGGTTACAGAGCCAGAAAAAGATGGCAGAGTATCTAGAGAACGGCTGTCGCTTGGGCTGGCTCATCGATCGCCAAAACAAGCGCGTGGCTATCTATCGTGCAGAAAAACCTCCAGAGATTGTGCAAGCTCCCGCCTTTCTTTCTGGAGAGGATGTTCTAGAAGGATTTGTGCTGAGTCTTGAGATTTTATGGGTCTGAGGCTCAAGTTAGCATCCTTGGGAGAATCGACGGGGCGCGATCGCCGAGGTTCAAAACTCTATTGACGAGGTTTAGGATTTTATCGCTATGGGTAATCACCATCACAGCTTGGCGGTGATTGTCCCAAATATCGAGGACTTGCTGTTGTAACTTCGGTCGAGTTAAGGCATCTAGCGCACCAAAAGGTTCATCCAATAGCAAAATTTTAGGCCGCAACGACAAATCTTACAAAATCGCTTTCCGTCAACTACTCGCCAGCCGAGCTACCTCAATGAGGTCTATGGGATGATTTAAGGAACGCAATAGACATCTCCAAAAATTAGGTTCCGACTCAGGCAGCATCAGGGTTCCAGATTCTTTTCTGGAGATGTCTAATTGAGTTGCGAAATCGGCTGCTGAGACCACCAGATGAAGGGTTAGGTGCAACTAAGTTTAAAAATAACTGTTTACCTTCGCCTTTGCTTCGACTCTTGTTCGGCCAAACCAACGCTGGACAACGGGTAAGCAAACCTTAACTGACTCTCTGGCTAAGCCATGCTAAGCAATACTAGCCAGGGCCAAAACAACCAGCAGGGCATTAATCAGGTAGAACGTGCCGACAATTTGGGTTTCCGTCCAGCCGCTCAACTCTAGGTGATGGTGCAGGGGAGCCATCTTGAACAGCCGCTTGCCTTTCCCGTCGGGGCCTTTGGTGGCTTTGTAATAACTAACTTGAGCAATGACCGATAGAGATTCCACCAAGAAAATGCCGCTAATCACAAACAATCCCCACAACTGCGCGCCGATAATTCCCACTGCCCCCAGGGCGCCACCTAGGGCCAGCGATCCCGTATCGCCCATGAACACCGACGCTGGGTTGCGATTGTGAACCACAAATCCCAAGCAGCCCCCACTCAAACAAGCACAAAAAATTGCCAATTCAGGAGCCGCAGGCGCAACCAACACTCCCAAGCCCAACAGCGCGATCGCCCCGGTTCCGGCCGCCAGACCATCCACCCCGTCGGTTAAATTGGTCGCATTGCTTTCTGCCGCCATCACAAAACCCGCCAGCGGCCAGAACAACAACCCCAACGGCAGCGCCCAGCCAAAGGGCAACTGCACCACCGTCAAATTGGGGACAAACAACAGCAGCCACACACAGAAAATCACCGCGATCGCAATTTGCAGAGAGAGCTTAGTGCGAGGCGTGATGCCTTTATTGGAGCGGCGGCGCAAAATTTGCCAGTCGTCGTACCAACCGATCGCTCCGTAGGCTAGGGTTACTGCCGAAACCGCCACGACCTGAATCGCCCATCCCGACCAGATTAAAGCGATAATAACCGCCGCAGGCACAAAGAAAATGCCCCCCCATCGTCGGGGTTCCGGCTTTTTTAAGATGGCTTTGGGGGCCGTCTTCCTGGATGACTTGCCCCGCCTTAACTCGCCGCAACCAGGGCACGACCCCAACACCAAGGCCCGCACTGAGGGCAGCGCAGACAAATAACGGCAGCAGCAGTTGTTGCCCCAGGAGGAGCTGGCCCTGCATGGCAGTCAGTCCGGCCCCCACCAAAACCAGCAGCAGGGTCAGAAGAAACAGCAGCGTTTTACCAGAAGGATTAATCGCAGTAAACGGCATAAATAACTTCGGTTTCAAGGGAGAATCTCCGATCGCCAGGGCAGCATCAATCCACCCCCATGACGCAATTAATCTTCTAAAGTGTCTGCGCTGTTAAAACTGGTGTCGTCATCATCGAAGTCGTAGCCATCTTCATCAATGAGTCCTTCTAGTTCCACATCTTCATCTCCACTCCTGGCAACAACTTCCTTCTCTTCGCGAGGAATTAAACGACCGCTGGATTGCAACCACTCTAAAAGGGAAGTATCTTGCTTGAGTCGGATGACCTTGGCCGGTTCGTAGCGGGGTTCTTGATGCAGTGCAGGATTTTTCATGGTGCGACTTTGGCAATTCAACAAATCATCTTCGATTTTAACGTCAGCGATCGCCGTCTTGAGGAGGGAGAGAACCCAGACAGCGCCCCTTTAGAAAACTTATCGCACTCCGGTGGAGCGGGGCGGGCCGGATCGTAGTAGTCTTTTGGCGCAGGCGCTAAGCGGAATATCCCATGAGTAACAAAGCACAACTCCTAGAGGCGATCGCCGGTAAAAATCGCGGCTTACTAGCTACCGACCTGGACAAAGTGCGGGTTTTAACCTTATTTGAACAACTCGAAGACGAAAATCCCACCCCCAATCCCCTCACGGCTCCAGAGCTGTTGGACGGAGACTGGCGGCTCCTCTATACGACCAGTCGGGGAATTCTGGGCTTAAATCGGATTCCGCTGCTGGAGTTGGGGCAGATTTATCAGTGCATTCGCTTGAGGGAGGCCAAGCTCTACAATATTGCGGAAATTATCGGATTGCCCTGGCTAGAAGGCATTGTTGCCGTGGCGGCCACCTTTGAAGCGGTTTCAGATCGCCGGGTCAATGTGAAATTTGAGCGATCGGTTACGGGATTGCAAAGCCTCTTGAATTATCGCTCGCCCAGCCAATTCATCCAACAAGTGGAGTCTGGGCATCGCTTTCCCCCTCTGGACTTTGGTCTGGAGAGCCGCGAGCAGCAGGGTTGGCTAGAAATTACCTATTTGGATGGGGATCTGCGCTTAGGTCGGGGCAATGCCGGCAATATTTTTATTCTCTCTAAAGAAAAAGGCCGGGATTAGCTGAGCGCAACAAAAAGCGATCGCCCCCTATCCCTAAAGAGCGATCGCGAACATGAGGATTGCAAACTTAAGAAGTCAAGGGAAAAAACTTAAATTAAGGCTGAGGAACGAACCCTTTTTCCAGAACCTTGGGCCAGTTCTTATTCCCTTTGGCGATATTGCCAGGAACGTCTGCCAGCCACTGACGCTGAACGTTGGCGTCAAAGTTGAGATAGAGTTTGCCACCGACAATTCTGAAAGCGTTGGGATCGGTGGGAGCGAGACCGCCTTCGCTAACGGCTTTAGCGCAATAACCACCGTACTGAGGGGCAAAAGCGGTGGGATTGGCGATAAACTTAGCGCGGTTTTCATTGCTGGCAAAACGCCAGGTTTTACCTTGCCATTTGACAGTGATGTTGTCACGACCAGGAACGGCACGGCCTTGGCTGAAGTAGGCAACGGGGTCGGTACCACGAATGGCCATACCACGAGAGTCAGCATAGACAGCGGGGGCGGGCTTAATCGCTCTGCCAGCACCCGCACAGGGTTAGCACCTGCACAAGGATTAGCACCCGCACAAGGATTAGCACCCGCACAAGGATTTTGCCAGCACAAGGGTTAGCACCTGCACAAGGATTGCGAC
>JAAUTE010000139.1 GCA_012031815.1 Chloroflexaceae bacterium | reverse complement strand
AGACCGTTCCTGGCGAGCGCTGTCCTGGGGGAGCTCCCGGCCCTGGCGAGCAGCTATGTGTGCCTGTACCTGGCATTTTTCGACAATCTTCCTGCCTTAGACTGGTTAGTTGATCTCCAAGCGACCCTGACCGTCCTCGGCAATGTAACTCTCTGCGCCGCCGCCTGGTGGATTTGGCGGTCGGCCCGCCTGCCCCAAGCCTAGGACGATTTAGGGAGTTTAATGGGAATGGCGATGGAAAATTTCGGCGATTGCTGAGAATATGCTCGATAAAAACGCCCTATTTGCCCTGTCTCTCTTTCCTTACCTGGGATTTCTCTGGTTTCTCACCCGTTCGGGGAAAACCCCCCGCCTCGCCCTGTGGGGATTTTATAGTTTGCTGATTTTTGTGGCAGTGACCATTCCGGCGGGGCTTTATGCCCAAGTCCGCCACAACGAGTCCCTGGCTAATATTGACTGGCTCCACGGTAGCGCCGAATTGTTTCTGACTTTCTCGAATATTTTGGTGGTTTTGGGGTTTCGGCAGGCAGTAATCTCGAAAAAACAGTCTCAAACTTAACAAGTCACCCGGTTGGGCGGCGATCGCTTCATCCCATCAGTCCTGGGAAACAGACAGTACTCTTGGTATCTTTTTTTTATAGAACGCTCGGTTGCTTAATTGAGTGCCCGGTAACCTAGCGCCCCCTTGGGTCAGGCGCTACTTTGGAGATCTATGAATGCGATCGATTCCCTCACACCAGAACAGTTGCCGCCTAGCTTACAAGCGATGATGTCCCGGCAAACCCTCTCACCGGGTCAAATTTTACTTCAGCAGGGCGAACCAGCAAAAGCCGTCTTTTTTGTGGAGTTGGGCCGATTGCGGCTGGCTAGCTTCACAGAACAACAAGTGATTAATCATTATTTCGTGGAGGCGGGAGAGAGCTTTGGCGAGACCAATTTGTTTAGCGAAACCTATAGCTGTAGCGCGATCGCAACCATGACCTCGCGGGTGATTGCCATTCCCAAACAATCTTTTTTGGAAGCCCTGGGTCAGTCTCCTGGGCTGGCAGCGGTGGTTATGCAGCAGATGGCCAGGCAATTTCGGCTGGTCAAGACTCTCCTGGAGTTAAGAAGTCTCCGTTCTGCTCGTGATCGGGTGACGCGCTACCTCCAGCTTAAACTGGCGGCTGGTAGCACCATCAATCTTGACAAGCCGCTCAAGGATGTGGCTAGCGAACTGGGTCTAGCCCCAGAAGTGCTCTCTCGCACCCTGGCCCGCCTGGAACAGGAAGGCACTATCTCCCGCGATCGCAAATCCATTACCTTTAGCGAAGCTTGGCTGGAAGTTAACGGTAACGGCCATGGCTAGGGGAGAAAGTTGCCCCAAAAACCCGAATTTACCGCTTTTAATCCCTCTCTTACTACAAACGGCCCCAACGGGCTGTTTTTTTGGGAATCGCTCCCAGGTTTATCGCCCCCCTGGGTGATTCTGCGGGTTTGCCCTGCCATTCCCTTGACCCCAAACCGAATGTTCAGTACAGTCAAGACAAGCTGATCGAACGATCGGTACAAAAATAATTAAGCAAACCCATCACCCAGGAAAGACAAACCATGATCAAACTCTACGGACATGAATTATCGGGCAACAGCTACAAAATTCGCCTTCTGCTGGCGCTCTTAGGACGAGATTACGAGTATATCCGGGTTGATCTCCTGAAAGGGGAACATAAGTCCCCAGACTATCTACAGCTCAACCCGTTTGGTCAAGTGCCTTTGTTAATTGACGATGAGGTGGCGATCGCCGATGCCCAAGGGATTATGGTGTATTTGGCACGGCGTTACGGCAATGAAGACTGGTTACCCACGGAAGCCAAAGCCTTAAGCGAGGTGGTTCGCTGGCTCTCGACGACAGCGGGTGAGATCCGACAAGGCCCAGAAAATGCGCGCCTTTACCATCTTTTTGGCGCAACGAGTATCAATATAGACCGCGCCCATCAAAAATCGGCTTTTATTCTCGAACAACTCCATCGCCATCTGGCCCATCGGGATTGGTTATGCGATCGTCTGACGATTGCAGATATTGCCGCCTTTCCTTACGTTGCCCTCGCCCCCGATGGCAACGTGGATCTGACACCTTATACCAACGTCCTCGCCTGGATTGAGCGCATTAAGCAGCTACCCGGTTTTGTCGGCATGGCGGGAATTGAAGCGCCGGAGCAGGCTTAATCTAAAATTGGGTTAAACAAAGGGTTTTTGCCGCGGCCAGCTTTTTCCGAGATGTTCTCAGTCAAGTTTTCCCATCAAGATTGTTGCTGAAAACACTCAAAGCTGGTCGCGATTGTTTCAAGTCAGTTGACGCGGAGGAAACCGACGATGCCCAGAGAATTTGCCAAAATTGCCTTTACCGATGCAGTCAAAGCCGTTCAAACCCGTTTGGGTTCGCGGGAGATGTACGAAAATTTTGTCAACAAAGGCCCTGCCAATAACGCCATTTCTCCCAAAGAAGCCGCGTTTATTCTGGAAAGAGAAAGTTTTTATCTAGGGACGGTTAATGGTAATCATTGGCCCTACATTCAATTTCGAGGTGGCCCCAAGGGATTTTTGAAAATTCTGGACGAATCTACCCTCGGTTTTGCCGATTTTGTCGGGAATCTTCAGTATCTGACTGTGGGGAATCTCTTAGACAATGACCGGGTGTTTCTGTTTTTGATGGATTACGCCCACCGCCGCCGCTTAAAAATTTGGGGCCGCGCTCAGATAGTGGAAACGATCCCGATCTCATTGCCCAGGTTAGCGATCGCGATTATGGGGCGGAAGTAGCCCGCGCCCTGATTATTAAAGTGGCTGCGGTGGATTGGAATTGTCCCCAACACATTCCGATTAAGTACTCCGAAGCCGAAGTAGAAGCCCTGCTCAACCCCCTGCAAGCCCGCATTCAAGACTTAGAAGCCCAACTAGCCACCCTGCAACAACGTTTCTAACCCTTGGCGATCGCCTGGAATCATCCTCGCTAAGGACAATAGGCGATCGCTCAATTTCTCAATTTAAAAAGCGCCCTCCCGAAGGAGAGCGCCGAAGCTTAGAGCTTAAGCTGAGCTGGCAGGCAAGACTTAGCCGTTGATGACGGGCGCTTGCTCTACTGCCGCTAGGTCAAGCGGGAAATTGTGCGCGTTCCGCTCGTGCATTACCTCGAAGCCCAGGTTCGCACGGTTCAGTACGTCCGCCCAGGTATTGATCACTCGACCTTGGGAATCCAGGATCGACTGGTTGAAGTTGAAGCCGTTCAGGTTGAACGCCATCGTGCTTACGCCCAGCGCCGTGAACCAGATACCAATCACCGGCCATGCACCCAGGAAGAAGTGCAGCGCTCGGCTGTTGTTGAAGGAAGCGTATTGGAAAATCAGGCGACCGAAGTAACCGTGGGCAGCTACGATGTTGTAGGTCTCTTCTTCTTGTCCGAACTTGTAGCCGTAGTTCTGGGATTCGTTCTCCGTGGTCTCACGCACCAGCGAAGAGGTTACCAGCGAACCGTGCATTGCAGAGAACAGAGAACCACCGAAGACACCCGCTACTCCCAGCATGTGGAAGGGGTGCATCAGAATGTTGTGCTCAGCTTGGAACACGAACATGAAGTTGAAGGTGCCGCTGATGCCCAGAGGCATACCATCAGAGAAAGAGCCTTGACCCAAAGGATAAATCAGGAACACGGCGCTCGCAGCAGCTACAGGCGCGCTGTAAGCAACGCAGATCCAGGGACGCATCCCCAGGCGGTAGCTCAGTTCCCACTCACGACCCATGTAGCAGAATACACCGATCAGGAAGTGGAAAATTACCAGCTGGTAAGGGCCACCGTTGTAGAGCCACTCGTCCAGGCTAGCTGCTTCCCAGATGGGGTAGAAGTGCAGACCGATGGCGTTGGAAGAAGGGACAACTGCGCCGGTAACAATGTTGTTGCCGTAGAGCAGTGAGCCAGCAACCGGCTCGCGGATGCCGTCGATGTCAACGGGGGGAGCCGCAACGAAGGCGATGATGTAGCAGATGGTGGCAGCGAGCAGGGTGGGAATCATCAGGACGCCGAACCAGCCGATGTAAAGGCGGTTTTCGGTGCTGGTGACCCACTGGCAAAACTGCTCCCACAAGGAAGCGCTCTCGCGCTGTTGAATCGTGGTAGTCATGATTTCTGGGTGAATGATTGGATTTATGATTTTCAGGCTTCTTTTGCCTGTTGTTAACAGCTTAGTAAATTTATTCACTTTTGTAAAGTTCTTTTAAGTAAAGTTTTTGTGGGGCTATGCAGACGGCGATCGCCAATTTGCCTAGAGCGAGCGTAATTGGGCATTAGCAGTAAAAAACTGCCGATAAATACTGCTGGTCACCAGGAGAATGGCGAGCAAGTTGGTTAAAACGATCGCCAAAAGAATGAGAAGCTGATAGGCTACCGCATTGAGGGGATCGCCGCCCGCCAGGATTTGTCCGGAAAAAATGCCAGGAATCGTCACCAATCCGGAGATAGCCAGTTGATTAAGGGTCGGAATCAGACCGACGCGAATGGACTCTTGGCGGTAGGAGGCGATCGCCTGTTGGGGAGTTGCGCCGAGACACAGATGAGTTTCCAGGGTCAGGCGTTGGGTACTCAGAGCATTGGCCAAGCGTTCGCCCGCCAGAGACGCGCCGTTGGTGGCATTGCCGAGGAGAATTCCGGCTAGGGGAATAAAATATTGCGGTTCAAACCAGCGAGTGGGTTGAACGATGAGAAAAATAAGGTAACTGAGGGTTATCGCGGTACTGGCACCCAAAGATACCAAAATTGACGGCAATATTCCTTGGAGGCGCTGGCTGATACGGTTTTTCGTCACGATCGCGGCAACGACAAGCATCCCTACGGCGATCGCCAATACCGCCCAAAAATTGTCCAGGCAAAAATGAGAGCAATCGTGTAGCCAAGAAACAACAGTTGCAGAGTCGCTCGTAAAGCAGAGATAAGGAGCTGACCTTCTAAGCGGAGATGCTGCCAGCGCGACAGAGCAATGGCAATACCAACTAGGGCGAGAGCCAAGCCTAAATCTAATAAATCCAGTTCAATCATCGCTAAAACTCTAAAACCGGAAGGGAAGACCCCTTTCAACCCAGCAAATTGCGCTATGATGCCTTCTGAGCAAGAGACTGGGGAGCGGAAAAGGCTGACTGTGGTCAGATTCAAAGTTTAGCGCTGCTTGTAAGCTCTTGTCCTGCCTTAGCTGTCAGTGAATTACCTTAAATCTTAGCGTTGCGTGAATAGTATCCCTCCCATCGATCTGACTCGGCAGTATTTCCGCTTTGGCCCGGAAATGGAAACTGCTACCGCTGACGTCCTTCGCTCTGGACGCTACATCGGCGGGGCTGCGGTTGATGCCTTTGAGCAGCAGTTCGCTACCTATCTTGGTGTCTCGAATTGTGTTGCCTGTCATTCTGGAACTGATGCACTCTATCTCGTTATGCGGGCACTGAATCTTGGGCCGGGGGACGAAGTGATTACGACGGCTTTTTCCTTCATTGCCACCTCGGAGGCGATCGCCTTAGTGGGAGCCAAACCAGTCTTTGTGGATATCGATTGCTCGACGTTTAATCTGGATGCGGAGCAGGTGGCCGGGGCAATCACTGAGCGAACCAAAGCAATTTTGCCAGTGCATTTGTTCGGACAACCCGCAGATATGGGCACACTGGGGGAAATTGCAGCGCATAACTCCCTTTATGTCATCGAAGACTGCGCTCAGGCGACAGGAGCCAGTTGGCAAAATCGCAAGGTAGGAAGCTTCGGTCAGGCAGGCTGTTTTAGTTTTTTTCCGACCAAAAACCTGGGAGGATGCGGCGATGGCGGTGCGGTGACCACCAACGACGCCGATCTGGCTGCGGCTATTCGTCAGTTGAAAAATCACGGCAGTTCCCAGCGCTATCGCCATGAAGCAACCGGGATCAACAGTCGCCTTGATGGGCTGCAAGCAGCGATTCTTTCGGTGAAACTGCCTTATCTGGACGATTGGAACCGAGAACGTCAGGAGATTGCCGCTCGCTACCAAACGTTGTTGGCTCCGTCCCAATTGAAGTTACCCCAAGCGACTCCTGGCGGAATCTCCGTTTGGAATCAATACACGGTTTTGTTTGACACTGAAACGGCAGCGGCTCGCGATCGCCTCCAGGAAAAATTGCAGCACAGCGGCATTGGCACGATGGTTTACTATCCGATTCCATTGCATCGCCAGCCCGTCTATCACAACCTGGGTTACCAAGACGGGGACTTACCCCAAGCGGAAAAGGCAGCTCGTCAAGTGCTTTCCTTGCCCATGTTTCCCGGTTTAACCCCTGAAGAACAAGAACAGATAGCCTGCACCCTCAAAGACTGTCTTGCAGCGATCGCCGATTAGGGAATTATGCCGCTCCAAGTTTCTAGCACTAATTTAGCAAAGCATGGCCGTAGCTTTGGTCGGGACAGATTGCCAAAATCTAAGAATTTGTTTACCTACGGGGCGGGATAAAAATAGTGAAAGTAATGCCGTCCCTTAGGGCTTTCCCACAAACAATCTTCCGGTTTCAACCAAGGTCGCCAGCCACGCAAAGCATTACGGTCGATAATAATGTCATCTTCGCTCCCACACACTAATAAGGGAACGGGAACGCTGCTGGGAGCAATGCTGTGATGTTGGTACAAAGAATGGGGCGACAACGATAAGCTCAAATCCTGCTCTAGTATTTCAATCAACCCCTGGGTCGGATAAACTGGTTGTGAACCAAACAGCATTCGCACTATCTGGGCCAAAATTATTTGGCGATCGCAGGGGAGAAGTCCTAGCAAGGCGTAGTAATGGACATGCCAGTCAATCGCAGGATAAACGCCTACCCCTAACAGGGTGAGAGATTTAATGCGCTCAGGATATTGACGGGCATAAAGCAATCCGAGAAGTCCACCGGTACTATGTCCCAGTAAATGTAAAGGTTGGGCTTTGCTTTTGAGATAATCATGGAGCAAGGTCAAGGCAAGCTCCAGGGAACTAGGTTCATCTGAAGTTTGTTGATACTCCCAATGGGCTAATTTTATGTGACGAGCGAGATAGCGAATCAAAGGGGTGTCGAAACATTTTACGAAAGGATTTGGGCTTATCCACAGAGCTTCCGGCTGTTTAGGCATCTTTTTCGAGGAGTTAAAAGGATTGAGAAGAAACTTGCTCATTAGCGCAACCAGGACAGCCTGTACACCTGAGATTGACAGGTTCAAAATCACGACAGCCCAAGGCAGCTTCTGATAAGGCAATAGTAGGATTAACTGTGCATTTTAAGCGATAGTCGTGGGTAAAAAGATGCAGCGACTACAGGGGATTTGATGCAATCGTCGCAAGTGAAAAAATCCTTCTTGCAGCCATCGGCCACAACTCCAAAGGATAGAACTCATGAGCGTCCAAATCAGTAAACAGCAACCTAATTCCAGCATAATCAGGGATCAAAACTTGATGTTGGGCATTTACCCTCTCCCTGGGGGAGAGGGAGTCAGAAAAATTGTCTAAAATCCTTAAGTTAGCCGCAAGGAAGCTATTAGATGCCAAACTCTGCTTTTAGTTGAGCAACCCAAGCGCGAATACGTTCATCGGTCAACTCCGATTGATTGTCTTCGTCAAGGGCTAGACCCACAAACTTGCCCTTTTAACCGCTCTTGATTCATTAAAATCATAGCTATCCACCCCCCAGTAGCCAACGGTTTTCCCTCCAAGCCCAGCAATTTTCTCCTCCAGGATTCCCATGGCATCTTGAAAATTATCGGGATAGCCGATTTGGTCGCCCGTGCCGAAATAAGCAACCTTTTTACCGCCAAAATTAACCCTACTTAGTTCCTCCTCATAAAACCCTTGCCAATCACTTTGTAGTTCTCCAACATCCCAGGTAGGGCAGCCAACAATAATGCAGTCATAGTCGTCAAATTCACTCGCTTCTGCTCCCCCGATTTCGTGTAAAGCAACCATGCTTTCGCCACCAAATTCCTGTTGGATGCTTTCGGCGACCATTTCAGTCTTACCTGTGGTTGTTCCGTAAAATAAACCAATTCTAGCCATGTTAACTCCTTAAATTTCTGCGATTACTCTGTTGTTCAAACTCTCAAAAAACAACGATGTGCTGTCGCTCATAACACCTTAAACTTAATCAAGAGTTTCTGTCAATTATTCCCCTAAATCAAGACCCCTCTCGCCTTAAAACAGACGGGCTGAGGTAGCCCCTAAACGAAGCTACCCTAAGCTTGACCTGAAGCTAACTCACGACCTAGACAGATCCCATAAATAAGTTTGCGATCGCTGAGCCATTGCAGAGGAGAAGATAGGCAAAAATTGCGCCCCCAACACCCCCAACCAAAAAGCCGCCGGAAAATTGGCTCCAACCATCTAGTGCCTGCAAACTCTGGGGCACATTGGGAACCGTGGACACGGATTTAAACGTTGTCATCGAGAGCCGTTCTTGGAATGAAACCGTGCCATAGATCGACAGGGCGATGGTTAACACTAGTATCAAGGTGCCAGCGGCTAGCAGCCCGACTAAATTTGCTGATTGGGAACCCCTCAAAGGGTTTAAAACCGCAAAAGGGCCAACCAAAAAATAGCCGTGAGCCATGCCAATTTCTAACCCCCTTGAGAGGGGAGATAGTCCTGGGCGATAAATAGGCAAGTTTTTCAGCAATTGCAAAGATAAGTCGGAAGAATTGATCGGAGTGGCTAAATTTCCTGTTTCCACAATTGACAACGGCCGTACCGCTGAATCTCCGTTGCTAAAATCAAAGCCGGCCGCCGCTCCCCTGGCGCGAATGGCATGCCATAGGTGACCGAATAAAACAACGATTGCCAGGACAAAATGAAACGTTGCTAACCAACCGCGAGCGGTAACGGTTCCCTCTCCATCAGCAATCAAACCCAGGGGCCCGTAAAAAACTTCGGGATAAACCGTGTTGTTAACCGTAACGAAATAGGCAGCCAAAAAACCCATGTAGGCAAGTGCGCCCAAGCTGTAGGAAAGATAAGCTTCCCCCGAATAAATCAAAACCTTACGGGCCCAGCCCCAGGGTTTAGTCAGAATATGGAAAAAACCACCAGCGATTAAGATAGCGCCCACCCAAAGATGGCCACCGACGACATCTTCCAAATTGTCAACCTCCGCCATTCCTTTAGGGCCAAAAGCCCCCACGAGATAACCAAAAATTCGGGCAGGATTTAAGGTTGGATGGATAATGACGCGGACATCCCCCCCATTTGCCATCCAAGGATCAAAAAGTCCCCCCCAAAACAGGGCTTTTGCGACTAAGAGCCAAGCACCGACTCCCAGCAACATCAGGTGGATGCCAATGATCGTGGTCATTTTATCGCCGTCTTCCCATCTGTAGCCAAAAAAGCCAGAAAATTGACCATTCTCTGCCAGCATTTCTGGCCCTAGTAGCGCATGGTAAATGCCGCCAGCGCCTAAGACGGCGGAAGAAATTAGATGCAGGACTCCAATGACAAAATAGGGATGAGTATTGACCACTTCCCCCGCCGCACCCACCCCAAAACCAAGGGTCGCTAGGTGGGGTAGGAGGATGAGTCCTTGTCCATAGAAGGGTTGGGTCGTGTCGAGGCGAGATAGTTCAAACAAGGTCATCGCCCCAGCCCAAAAGGTAATCAATCCAGCATGGGCTACGTGAGCGCCGAGCAATTTGCCGGAAAGGTTTACGAAGCGGTTATTGCCAGCCCACCAGCCCACATCGGGAATTTGGTTGCGATAGGGGCTTTCAGAAATTACTGCTGTCATTTTCGTGAATCTCCTAAGTAATTTACCTGAATTGCGTTGTTTTTAACCCTCTGGCTGAGAAACTCGACCTTGGCGAAAATCAAAGCCCGCCGATCGCAGAGCATGCCAAATATGTCCTTGTAGCAAGAAAAAGGACAGCCAGAAATGTGCGTTAGCCAGCCAGGTTCGGGAAGTCACGTAGTCTGGATCGAGGGAGGCAAAGTAGGGCACGACATTAACCCGAAGCTTCAGCACTGGGCCGTAGAAAACCTCCGGGTAAACGGTGGCATTGGCTGAGACGTAGTAGGTTGCCACAAATCCCATGAGAGCTAGAGCACCCAAGCTATAGGACAGGTAAGCTTCTCCTGACCAGACAAATAGGCGTTTTGCCCAAGCAAAGGGCTGGGTTGTGAGGTGCCAAAACGCCCCCGGCTAGCAAAATAGCGCTCAGCCAAATATGGCCGCCCACCACATCCTCTAGGTTATCGACGCTAGCAATCCAGTCTTTTCCGATCGCTCCCAAGAGATAGCCGAAAATAATCCCAGGATCGAGGGTTGGACTGAGAGATAACGCGAACGGCGTGCCATCTGGGGATCGTAGAGTCCGCCGAAAACCATGGCC
>JAAUTE010000138.1 GCA_012031815.1 Chloroflexaceae bacterium | reverse complement strand
ACTGCTGGTGCGCTCTTACCGCACCTTTGCACCCTTACCTTTCTATTTTGCAAAAAGGCGGTATTTTTCTGTGGCACTCTCTCGCGATCGCTCGCACTGGGCGTTACCCAGCAGGTTTGGTCTTTGGGAAGCCCGGACTTTCCTCAGATGCGCTACTTGCTTGTACAAGCGCGAACCCGCAACCACCTCGCCAGCTCTCTCTTATTGTTTAGTGTACAAAAAGCTAGGGTGTGTCTCCTAACGGGGAGCCGAAGGGTTTCTAGCGCTGGGGCATAATGGGAACATTGCTCTAGCGGACAAACTCCCAAGATTAATAGCCACTAGCCCTGGCAAGATAGAAAGCCATAGCTCAATTTCCTGAGAAAGAAGAGACCTTGCCGATGAAATACCTGCAAAAACGCTGGCAACCCATCGATCGCTTCGCTTTGACCGTCATTTTGATTTTGGCGGTTTTCATCGGGGTGTTGGTGTGGGGCGGCCAGGTTTGTGGCCAAGAATGCTGGTTGCGGGTTGCCCCTCACGTTAAAGCCTTTAGCTGGGAGGATCGCCACATTGGCGCGGAAGATACGGCGTTTATTTTGACCTTTGACCGGCCCATGCAGCGGGAGACCGTCGAGGCGAATTTGGTCACAGAACCGACGCTGCCGGGGAAAATTAGCTGGTCAGGTCGGCGTTTGGCCTATACCCTGACCGCTCCGGCTCCCTACGGAGAACAGTTTCAGGTCAGGTTGCAAGATGCCAGGTCTCAGTTTGGCGATCGCGAAGGGCAGGTGATGGAGCCGTTTGTGGGGGAATTCCGCACCAGAGACCGGGCTTTTGCTTATATCGGCAGTCAGGGCGAGGAACAGGGGCGATTGCTGCTCTACAACTTCACCCAGGATATGAAACGAATTTTGACGCCGCCAAATTTGACGGTGATGGATTTTCAGTTTTATCCCGATGGCCAAAAAATTCTGTTTTCTGCGGCTCCACGGGGTAGTGACAATCATTTCCAGGATTTACGGCTCTACACGGTGACGGTTGGGGGAGCAGAAGATAAGTTACAACTGCTGTTGGACAATCAGGGCTATCAGAACTATCGATTTGATCTCTCGCCCGATGGGGAAACCATTGTTGTACAGCGAGTCAATCGGGAAAATCCGGCGGATTTTGGCCTATGGTTAGTGCCGATCGCCGATAAGCCGGAGCCGCTCCAGGTGTCGGGAGGAGAGTTTCAGTTTGCGCCGGACAGTCAGACCCTAGCGGTGGCCCAAGGGGAGGGAATCAGTTTGCTGGCGCTGCGACCCCAGGCGGCTGAAACAACAGCGCTGGATTTTTGCCCCAATTTGGTCGCTTGCTGAGCTTTTCGCGGGATGGTTCGGCGGCGGCTTTGGTGAATTTCAATACCGATAACCCCCAGTTGCGCTACACGCGATCGCTGTTTTACGTGAATAACCAGGGAGTACGCAAACAGTTGTTAAATACCACGGGGTCGATTTTGGACTGTCAGTTCAATCCGTCGGGGACGAAGCTGTTTTGTTTGCTCACGGAGCTGATTGAGGGGAAAGAGTACCAGGAGCAGCCCTATTTTGCGGCGATCGATGTGGCCACGACTCAGGTCGTTCCGCTGGTGGTATTGCCCAATTATCAAGATATTCAGGTTAGTTTAGCGCCCGACGGGTTGGGGATTTTGTTCGATCAGGTGGCAACCACTGAGGCAGAGGGAGCCGGGGAGGCACCAAGAACGAATTTTGGCGAAACGGTGGTGGAGGGTCAGCTTTGGCTGTTGATTTTGCCGCCCGTGGAAGCTCCCCAAGCTCCGGCCCATCTGGAGAAAATTCCCCTGGTTGGATTTCGTCCCCGCTGGTTGCCCTAAATCTCTGGCGCTCTTTAATTGGGTAGAACCGCAAAACAGCCAGGGACAGGAAAATTTTGAGGGAAGAGAAATTCGCTTTCTGGTTTCATGCTCAAAATTGCTTTAATTGCTGGGAACTATCAGCGCGATCGCTGCGGCGTTGCTGACTACACTGCCAGACTGAGACAGGAATTAAGCCAATTCGGCGTAGAATCGACAATTCTCACGACCCACGCCCTAGCTCAATCCGCTGGCGATCGCACCATTCAAGGGGCTGTCAAGGACTGGAAGATTGGAGAATTAATGGCGCTGGTTCGGGCAATTAAAAGCACCCCGGCAGATTTATTACATATTCAACATGCCCCTGGCAGCTATCGATTTGAACGGGCAATTTTTTTATTACCTTTGCTGTTGAAAGGATTGGGTTATTCGCGACCCATTGTGACGACCGTTCACGAATATGGCTGGTGGGAATGGGAACCGCCCTTAATTCCTGCCAGATTTTTTGAGTTTTTGAAACAGTGGGGGCAGCAACGGGGATGGTGCGATCGCGAAGATGGTTTTCTGCTGACCGGAAGCCAGAGAATTATTACGACCAATGCCGAAGCAGAACGCATTATTTTAGAGCGCTTGCCCCACTATCAAAGCCGTTTAGTTAAAATTCCCATCGGAGCTAATATTGAAGTTGCAATCGTTGAGAGAGGGTTGGCGAGAAAACAACTTCGAGAACAATTCGCCTGGCCGGAGCAATCGATCGCCATTGCTTTTTTCGGATTTTTTACATCCGGTTAAAGGCATTGAAACTCTCCTATTGGCGTTTCGACAGATTTACCAGCAAAAACCTCAAGCGAGATTGCTATTAGTAGGTGGGGTAGAAAGTTTAGCACTGCTAGAACCAGAGGCTCAGGCTTACTGGCATAAGCTCCAGCAATTAATTAAAGATTACGATTTAGTTGAAGCTGTAAAGATGACAGGATATTTAAATGCTGAAGATGCCTCACAATGTCTTTTGGGGGCTGACATTGGAGTTTTACCCTTTAATCACGGCGTTACGCTCAAAAGTGGCTCTTTACTCACCCTATGGCACCACGGATTGCCGGTTGTTGCAACCCGCCACGAGCCGCCCGATCCGGATTTAGAAAGAGATAACTTGCTATGTTTAATTCCTTCCCGTCAAGTAGAATCCTTACAGCGATCGCTCTTAACCCTGATCGATCGACCTCAAACTCGCGAACAGCTCGCCACCAGAGGACGAGAATTTGTGCGTCGCTTTGATTGGGCTGAAATTGCCAGTAAACATCTCAAAATCTATCAACAAGTTCTCGAAAACTGGCCTTAATATTTTTTGCTGGACTTTAATTCCTCAAAAGGGAATAAACGGCCTCGTTCTAGCGACAGACGGCATTCTTTGAGGGCAATTGTTATTTGTTAAGTAAGTTAACATAACGTTTCATTTCAGGGGTCAGAATGCGATTAAAACCCATCGCCGAACAGGTGGTTGCAATTATGGGGGCTTCTAGCGGCATTGGTCGGGAAGCGGCCCTGGAATTCGCCCAGCGTGGTGCAAAAGTTGCGGTTTCTGCCCGTAATGAATTTGGTTTGAAGTCTTTGGTTGAGGAAATTGTCCGTGCTGGCGGCGAGGCGTTTTTTGTCGTTGCTGATGTTTCCGACCTGGCTCAGCTCAGGCAATTCTGTGATGCTACCGTTGCTCGCTACGGACGCTTAGATACCTGGGTTAATGCCGCTGCCAATGGGGTTCTTGCCCCCTTCGATCGCATCGCGCCGGAGGAATTTGAGCGCGTAATTGCGGTTACTTTAATGGGACAGGTTTATGGTGCAATGGCGGCTCTGCCCCATCTCAAGCAAGCAGGAGGCGGGGCCATGATTCATATTTCCTCAATGGAAGGGGTGCGATCGCTGCCGCTGCAATCGCCTTATTCCACGGCAAAGCACGGTTTAGAGGGATTTTTAGAATCATTACGGGTTGAATTACGCCACGAGGGCTTACCTATCAGCGTCACCAGCATCAAACCGGCGGTGATCAATACGCCCTTTTACAACCACGTTTTGACCAAACTGGGCGTCAAACCCACAGGAATCCCGCCTTACTACGACCCGCGCCTGGTTGCTCAAGGGATTCTCCACACGGCCGAACATCCCACCCGCGATTATATTGTGGGCGATGTGGGCAGAATTATCGACATTCTACAGCGATTGTCTCCAGAAATAGCTGATTTCCTGCTCTTACAATTTGGGTTTATCGGTCAGACCACCGACCAGCCCAAGGCAGCCAGCGATCGCAACAATTTATTTGAGCCGATGGAGGGTTACACCCAGGTTGACGGCGATTTTGGCAATTATGTCATCCCCAGCCTCTCGGACTGGTTCGCTCGCCATCCCTTGCTGCAATGGGGAACCCTGGCGGCGATCGCTGGACTCACGGGCCTGATTATCAGCAAAAGCCGAAGTTAGTTAATTTTTTGGCAATGGAACCGACACGGCGGCGATTTGCCTAAAGGAATACAGTATTTGTTGCTACCGTCCCCTAGGATGGGCAAAGCCCTTGCCGGAGTTTGCCAATTGATCTAGCTGTAAAACCTTATTGATTTGGTAACCGAACCTTATGGGTCTGGCCGTAAAACCGGATTGATTTCCTAGCCAGACCTCATGGGTTGAGCGACAAAACCTGATTGCGTTTTGAGCCTGTTAGTTTTGGGCTGAGCGTTTCCAGGTTTGGGAGAGGGCCGCTAATGCGAAAACAAAACCGAGCGCTCCCGGGAAATTCGGCTCAGGGGTCGAGGCAAGGTCAACTTCGCTAAAATCTTCACCGAGCGCTGCCACACTTAGGGCTTGAGGAGACGCCAGATCGCTAAATTCAGTGACGCCATCCCAGCTGATCGCCTCGGCATTGAGGGCTTGGGTGAGGCTGCTGTTAAACACCAAGCGATAGGGGAACGGACTGCCGCCCGGTGTGGTTTGAGTCATGGGCCGGCGGTTGGTACGCAGGGCGAAAAGAAAGAATTACCCAAGAAAACCAGATTATCCCCCAGAAAATCCAATCCCGTTGGCACGACCGTATTAGTTCTGCCGGTGGAAGTTTGGGCGCGAATGAAGGTTCCCCTGCCCGGAATGCCAGAGCCGTTTAGGGGATCGAGCTTTAACAAAACGCTGGCTCTTGGCCCGCCCCCAGCCCCGTAGCTGGTCAGCCAACCACCGGTCGTAAAACGGCGAAAATCTTGACTGGCTTGCCCTTGGGTGCCGTCGGTGGTGAAAACCGCATAGAGATTGCTGCCGCCATCCCACAATAATCCCTGGCCGCGACTATCCGCTCCTCCGGTTTCGTAATTCGTCACCGCCCAATCTCTGACGCCGTTGGTGAAGCTGGTGATAATCGGATTTTGGTTAATGGAAGAAACCTGCGTCGTGCCGATATAAATGGTGGTGTCGCCAAAACTGACCGACGCTGCGCCGCGAGCCATCAGGGTCGCTTCACTATCTCTAGCAGAGAATTTAATCACCCTTGAGCTGACAGAACTGAGGCTAGCGGCAAAACTCGGCTGTGGGACAAATCCTGCCAAAATCGCGATCGCCAAAGCTGTGTTTGTAGAATTGCTTAACATAAACTCCCCGCACCGTTAAATCAAGGTTGCCCGCGATTCTACTTTATAAAAAACAGAGAGTGAACCCGCAGGATCACTGGGCTAAACATTTCGGGGCCAGAAAACTTCCCCAGGATCGCGGAGGGCCGGGGTAAAAATTCTGCGATCGCCCAACCGAATCACCCAGAAATTCCGGTCACGCAGAGGGGGAAAACTGTTGGGCCAGGGTTTGCAGAAGTTGCTGTTCGTTGAAGGGTTTGGTGAAATAACCCGTTGCTCCCAGGTTTAGGGCCATTTGTCGGTGTTTGTCGCCGCTGCGGGAAGTGAGCATGAAAATGGGCAGCTTTTGACCGTCGGGATAGGCTCTGGCTTGGGCGAGGAAGCCAAATCCATCTAAGCGGGGCATTTCAATGTCGCAAATCACCCCTTGGATGGGCAGCCCCGCCTTTAATTTGGCGATCGCCTCCTGGCCGTCCCTGGCCTGTTCGACGCTGTAGCCGGATTTTTCGAGTAACAGGGCCAGGAAACGGCGGACGTTGGTGGAATCGTCTACCACCATCACCAGCGGGGTTGGGGGGGCGATTGCAGCGGGTTCGGCTGGAGTCCTTTGCCGGGGGTTGGGTTGCAGCAGGGCGGCTACATCGAGGAGGGGAACCACTCGACCATCGCCCAAAATCGTCCCGCCACTAAATCCCACGGGCAGGGGGAAACCGCCTTCCACGGGCCGCAGGGTGACCTCCTGTTCGCCCCAGTAACGGTCAACCGCGATCGCCCACCAGTCTTCGCCGAGGGTGGCAATCAAGGCGATTCCCTCCAAAAGCGGCTCCTTGTCGTTGTCCGGTTGGGGTTGGAGGGCGGCAAAGCGAAACTGCTCGCCCAGAGAGATTAGGGGAATGGCTCGCTCCTGGCGCAAGATTTTTGGCGATCGCCGCTGCTTAATACCGGGGTTTCCGAAAGCAGCACAATTTCCTTGACCATATTGCTCGCTAGGGCAACCCAGAATCCCTGACTCTCCACCAGCAGTACCCGCAGCACCGAAAGGGTTGAAGGCACGGACAAGAGAAAGCGAGTGCCGCGATCGCGCTCGGTGGTGACGGTAACCGTGCCGCCGATGGCAGCCAAATTAGTGCGAACCACATCCATGCCCACGCCCCGCCCCGAAAGATCGCTCACCCGCTCAGCGGTGCTAAAACCCGGTTCAAAAATTAGATCGATCAAGTCCTGCTCCCCGGCCCTGTCCAGTTCGGCGGTGGCAATGCCCATCTCCCCGGCCCTGGCTCGGATTTTGGTCAGATCAAGGCCCTGGCCGTCGTCGCTGACTTCAATGACCACGCGATCGCCCCGGTGAGTCGCACTGATGGTGAGGGTTCCTTGGGGGGATTTGCCCCTGGCCTGGCGGGTTTGGGGCGGTTCGATGCCGTGATCGCAGGCGTTGCGGAGCAGGTGCAGCAGGGGTTCATTGAGGGTTTCTAGAATGGTGCGCTCAATTAAGGTGCCTTCGCCTTTAACGACTAAGGCCAGCTGCTTACCCGATTGCAGCTCTAGCTCCCGCAGCGATCGCGTAAAGCGCTGGGTTAGCTCCCGCAGGGGTTGGAGGCGAATTTGTCCGAGGTTGGCGTGGATTTCTTGGCTGGTGCGCCCCAGTTCTCGGTGGGTGTGTTCGGCTCCTTGGAGTTGGAGGTCGAAGTCGCTGGTAATTTCTTGAATTTGCAGGAGGGTTTCCAGGATCTCTCCCGCCAGGGTTTGGGTGTCGCTGAAGCGATCCAGCTCTAGGAGATCGAAGTTGTCCCGCTCTACCAGGGTTGGAGCAGGGGCCCCGGAGACGGCCACGCGATCGTAGATGGTTCGCAGGCGCAGGTTAAACCCGTCCAGGTGTTCGACTTTTTCCTGAAATTTTTCCAGGAGGAGGCGCAGTCCAGACAACTGCAATCCCAAACCATTGCGCTCGGTCAGCAATTCCCCAAACAGGTCGCTGAGTTGTTCCAGTTGACGGGCAGAAACCCGCAGGTTGCGGTCTGGAATAGGTGGGGACGCGGGGCTGGCTAGGGGTTTAACCCCTAACGCTTCGACTAAGGGTTTCACGGTGGGTTCGCTGGCCGGTTGCCGTTCCAGGACGGGTTCGGGGGTTGCCGCCATCAAGCTAAACGCCGAGGGCAGCCACTCCACATTGCCGCTCATCACTAGGGCTTGCGATCGCCGCCAATCAGCCAGGGCCGCTTCACAGATGGCTGGCAAGAATTCGCCGGGGGCTTGGAGCTGCTGTTGGATCTCCTGACAAAGCTGGGTAAAGGCGGCTAAGTCCAGCATTTCACCCAGGCCGCCCAATTCTTCCGCCGCCAGTTTAAATTCGGCTTGCAAGCAAGGCCGCTCAGGATGGCTCAGCACGGCCTGTAAGCGCTCCAGGCATTCCTCCACCTCCGAAGCAAACAGCAACTCCCGCATATTCTCCCCGGCCTCGTCGGACACCAGAGCAACTTCTGTTTCCGGCTGGGGGTCGCCGAGACGTTCGTGTAAACCATCGAAGGGAAGGGCGATGGCGCTCCGCCCACTGGCAAAGCCAATCGCCGTTGAGTCCGGGCTGGACTGGCCCTGGCGTCCCCAGGCGATGACCTGTTGCAAACTAGCCAGGGCAGCAAGCAGTAAGCGTTCCAGGTCACCATCGGGTTTGGTGGGGCTGGCTTTGAGGACTTTGAAATTGTCTTCCAGACGGTGGGCCAGCTCGCTGAGGAGGGGAAATCCCATCATGGCCGCGCCGCCTTTAAGGGAGTGGGCCGCTCGCAGCAGGCCATCCCAGCCTTGACGCTCCAATCCCCGCTGGCTGATGCCCACCAGGCCAGATTCCAGACGAGTCAGGTGTTCTTGGGCTTCATCGAGGAACTGAAACCGCAGTTGGGATTCTTGCTCTTGTACGGAAAGCATAGTGGCGTTGATAAGTTAGGTTGGGTTGGAACAAGGCAGGGGTTTGAGCAAGCTGAGGGGGATTTTCAACAAGCTGCTTTAACAGGTGAACAAGCTTAGCTAGAAATTAAAAAAACTTAGTTAGTTTTTCAACAAGCTGAGTTAGGTCTTACGAAAGCCAGGTCAGTTTTTTCCAGAGCTAATTTGGTTCTTTAACAGACTAAGCTGCATTTTTAACAAGCTAAATTGGGTTTTGTTCGCCTGTGAAATGGGCAACTGTCCAGGGGAAAATCGCACCGGAGCCTTAACCATTGCCTCCCGTCCCCTCACTCTTTTATCCCCCCATCCTCCCATCCCTAACCGTTATCCTTCCATGCCTCCCGCACCGGCCTCAACCAGTCCATCGCCAACTTTAAAGGTCTGTACCGACGCTTGCAGATGCTGGGCGATCGCGACGGTGGTTTGCAGGGCCGTGGAAATTTGGTGGGAAGCCCCAGAGGTGCGCTCAGAAACCGCCGCCACCTGCTGCATTAGCTCCGTGACCGATTGGGAAGTTTGGGCCTGGGAAACCGTTGCCGTAGAAATGGATTGAAGCAACCCATCGATCTGGCGGGAAACCTCGACAATTTCCGCTAAACTCTCCTTGGTTTGGGCAACGAGGTGGGTTCCCTGGGCGACCTGGGCCGTCCCCGTCTCCATTGCCTCCACTACCTGGGCTGTTTCTCGCTGGATCGCCTCGACAATCTTTTCGATCTCCTTGGTTGCCTTCGCCGATTGAGTGGCTAGGGCCCCCACCTCTTCTGCCACCACCGCAAATCCCCGGCCTTCCTCCCCGGCCCGGGCTGCCTCAATGGAAGCATTGACCGCGAGCAGGTTGGTCTTCAGGGCAATTTCATTAATAATCGACACCGCCTTGGAAATCTGCTGGGAGGCTTCTCCCAAGCGCTTCACCTTCTTGGCCGTGTCCGCCACCGCGGCCCGTAACTCCAAAATGCTGGTCACCGTGCGATCCATGGCCTCGCCGCCCGTCACGGCCACCGTTGAGGCCGTTCGCGCCACGGCTGCGGCGTTTTTGGCATTGCTGGCCACCGCCTGGATCGACTGGGACATCTGGGCGATCGCGCTGAGGGTTTGATTGGTTTGGCTAGCTTGCTGGGCGGCTTCTTCGGCAAGCTGGGTGATGGCGGTTTCATTTTCGCCGAGGGAACTACTGACGGTGAGGGCCGCCTGCTTAATTTCCACCACCAGGCCCCGCAGGCTCTCGATGATGGCATTAAAAAAGTCGGCAACAACGCCAATCTCCCCAGCCTCAATCTCCGCCCGCACGGTCAAGTCTCCACGGGAAACCCCTTCCACCTCCTCGATCAGCCGCAGTAAATCCCGCTGCAAGACTTCCTTTTGCAACCGCTGTTCCTCGGCCTCCTGGAGTCGGGCCTCCAGCAAGCCCAGCGCCCCCAAAGCCACGCCCACCTGCCGGCCTACCTGGGTGAGATAGTCGATTTCCCGCTGCTGCCACGACCTCGGCCCGGAACATTGGTGAGCAATCAGCAGGGCCACCAGTTTTTCGTTGGCCACAATGGGCGTCACCAGGTTGGCCCTCACCCCAAAGGGCCGTAACTGCTGCAAGTGGCACTCGGTCAGCCCCGCCTGCTGAATGTCTGCCGTAGCCTGCACCCGACCCTGAGAGTACTTTTCCACGTAATTCTTGGCAAAGCAAGGGTCAGCAATTTGCGCCCCCAAGGCCCGGGGCCAGCCCGCCCCCACGGATTCGGAAACAATGGTTCCCTGCCAGTTCTCGTCAAACTGATAGATGATGGCGCGATCGCAACCCAGGGTGAGGCGAGTTTTTCTAAGATGCGGGTGAATTCCTGGGCGTAGGCATCCAGGGTGTCCGACTCCCCGGTGCGAGTGGCGGAGAGGATGCGGTTTTGGATGTCGGCGATGGTCTGATTCAGCTCGGCCTGCTGGCGTAACTGCTCGGCTTCCTGGCCCTTGGCTTCCAGCACCTGGAGCGCCCCGATGACGATGCCGATCTGAGTACCTGCTTGAAAGAGATAGTTGATGTCTTCCGGCTGCCACTGCCTCGGCCCGGACATTGATGGGCGATGAGCAAGCCCCACAATTGGGCATTTACCACGATCGGTACTACTAGTTTAGATCGAACTCGCGACTGCTCCATCAGTGTGAGTAGATCTGGATGTGCGGCGTATTCTAACTCGATGCAATCGACGGCAGCGATCGTTCCACTTTGATTACCT
>JAAUTE010000009.1 GCA_012031815.1 Chloroflexaceae bacterium | reverse complement strand
ACCCCAGAGGGGAGCCACGCTGGAGCCTTCGGGGTTGCACAGTTGTTGCAGGGTGAGGTTGAAGTCTGGGTAGGAAATGGCCGCGGCTTCGGCTCCGTGAATAATGGTCGTTCCCGTGGCACTCAAGGCAGCGATCGCCAAACTCATGGCAATGCGGTGATCATCGCAGGAACGGGTTTCTGTGCCTTGCAAGGGCGTCGGGCCCGTAATTTCCAGGCCGTCCGGCAGTTCCTTAATCCTGGCCCCCATGCGGTTCAGTTCCGTGGCAATGGCGGTGAGGCGATCGCTTTCTTTAACCCGCAGTTCTGCTGCATCCCGAATGGTGGTGGTTCCCTGGGCCCAGGCGGCGGCCACCGCTAAATGGGGATTTCGTCGATTAAGCGGGGAATTACCTGCCCTTGGATGGTGCAACCGTGAAGCTGAGCATGGCGCACCCGCAAGTTGGCAACCGGCTCTCCGGCCACTTCTCGCTCGTTTTCCCGGACGATATCGGCTCCCATCTCCTCTAGCACTTCTAAAATCCCGGTGCGCGTGGGATTGACCCCGACGTTTTCAATGACTAATTCCGCTCCTGGTACGATGGTCGCCGCCACTAACCAAAAAGCCGCCGAACTGATATCCCCCGGTACTACCACCCGCTGTCCCCGCAAGGGTGAGCCACTAACCACTGTGGCGCTGAATTTTTCCGGGTCAACCACCAGCGTTGCGCCAAAGGCCCGCAGCATTCGTTCGCTGTGATCCCGCGACAGGGCCGGTTCAATCACCGTGGTTTCTCCCTCGGCTAGCAACCCGGCCAGCAGTAAACAAGACTTCACCTGGGCAGAGGCAATGGGCGAGCGGTAGCAGCTCCGCGCAGGGATTGACCGCGCACCGCCAGAGGAGCCAAAGAATCGCCCCGCCGTCCCCAAATCGTGGCTCCCATCTGCTGTAAGGGCACAACGACCCGCGACATGGGCCGCGATCGCAAGGAGGCATCGCCGGTGACCGCAAAAAATCGACCGGGAATCGAGGCTAGCAGTCCCAACATCAGGCGCAGGGTGGTTCCCGAATTGCCTGCATCCAGGACAGCATCCGGTTCGTGGAGGTTGCTCAAACCAACGCCCTTGACGATAACTTTGCCCGTATTCAGGTTTGAGATGGTGACGCCCATCTGTCGAAAGCAGCGGGGCCGTCACTTTGAGGGTCTTCCCCCACCACGCAAGCCTTCGATAATGGTCTCTCCTTGGGCGATCGCCCCCAGCATCAGGGCCCGATGGGAGATGGATTTGTCGCCGGGAACGCGCAGATGGCCTTGGAGCGACAGTCCCCCTGGGGGCGGTTCAACGATCAGATCGAGATGCTTGGGCGTAGTTTTAAGGGTAATTACGGGGGCAGACATGGGGCGATCGCTCATAAGCCAATGATGAAGCCAATCATACCAAACTCAAACAATCTTGGGTTGAGGGGCGATCGCTCGTTTTGTTGCTCTCTGCAATCAGGAATTACTCAGGGCGAGTCCAGAGAAAATCGACTAACACTTCATCCGGCTCGTCTTCCAGGACGGGGATCGCCTCACTGGGCGGGATTGGCTGGGGGGAGGGCGTTCTGGGAATCACTAAGCGCTCCAGGGTGGCTAGGCGGAGGCTGAGGGATTGGATGTCGCTGCCGTAGCGCTCCAGGGTGGCGACTTTTTTTTGTAGGGCGGTTAGTTCTTTGGGCAGGGCGGGCGGGCGATCGCTGGCTTGCAAGTATTCACTCAGAGCTTGGCGGACTAGATCGCTGACATCACAGCCGCGCTGTCGGGCCAAGGCTGCCAATTGTTCAATCCAAGTCAAGGGGACGGCGGTTTCGAGACGAACGGTTTCTCCCGGATTCATCGCTTAATTTTTCCTGTAATTCTCTCTCTCAGGGTATCTCAGTTCTGGGATTGGGAGATTTGAACCCGACGGCAGGCCGGACAGCATTAGCTTTTTCTGGATGGCGATCGCCAACGGGAAAGATTCAATTTTTCCGATTAGTCCTACCAACTTGCCAAGGAAACCTGGCGGTTCACTCAGGAAACCGGCCAACTCGCCAAGGAAACCTAAGGGTCCGCCGATTAAATCTGGCGTCATTCCCATGAGTCCTGATCAGTTTCCCGATGAGTTTTCTTTGGCGATCGCAACCAGACAATGGAGCCAATCGTCGCCAAATCTCGCTCAAGCCCTTTCGCGGCTAAACTGCTCCAGTCGGTGCAGCGGCTTTAATTTCGGTTACCAGGGCTTTCAAGCGGCGAATCCGCTCTTCTGTAGGGGGATGGGTGCGAAACAAAGCTTGCAATCCCTCTCCCGATGGCGGATTGACAATCAACAAGGGCGAAAAGGCTGGATTGCCGTGCATGGGGATTTGCTCGCCGATGGTCTCCAGTTTCGTCAAAGCCTGAGCCAGTCCCAAGGGATTGCCCGTAATTTCTGCCGCTCCCCGATCCGCTGCATACTCCCTTGTCCGCGAAATGGCCAACTGAACCAGGGTGGCCGACAGCGGCGCTAACACGATTAACACCAGGGTTCCCAAGGGATTCGCTCCCCGCCGACTATCCCGCGTCACCGGGCCGTAGAGCGCCCCAAAGGTCACGATCCGTCCCACAAATGTAATGGCCCCTGCCAGGGTTCCCGCCACTGCCTGGGTCAGAGTATCCCGGTTTTTGATGTGGGTCAGCTCGTGGGCCAGCACGCCGCTCAATTCTTCTGGGGACAGCACCTGCAAAATTCCCTGAGTGACCGCTACCGTGGCATGTTCTGGGTCGCGGCCTGTAGCAAAGGCGTTGGGCGTCTGGGTTGGCACGACAAATAATTTCGGCAGGGGCAACCCAGCGCGATCGCACAAGCCCGCCACCAAATCGTACAGTTGAGGCGCTTCCTCCCGGGCCAGGGGTTGGGCGCGGTAGGCCATCAGCGCGGCGCGATCGGAATAGAACCAGGAACCAAAACTACTAAAGGCCGCAAAGGCCAGCCCCAGCCAAAGCCCCTGCTCATTTCCCAGCAAATAGTAACCGCCTAACACCAAAATTCCGCTCAGCAATCCGAGCAAGGCTGTCGTTTTGAGTTGATTGCTATTGAACATGTTTAGCTCACCTAAAAACTAGCAGCAGAAAGAAAAATTCCTTTCAGTTTGGTGAATTTCCCCCTGCTGCCCTCTCTATCAGTGGAGACAAATTGACTTAGCCCGCCATCCTCCCTAACGACTAGCTAGGGGACGCGCCCAGGTCAGGAGTCCGTCCCGGTTTAACAAAGCCAAAATAACCGGCGATCGCCCCGGTTAGAGCGTTGAGCCAGACATTATTGCCAAAGATCGGCATCAGGCCAAAGGTTGTCTTGGTTACCGGCAACAGCCCCATCACCGCGATCGCCAAATAGGCCACTGCAAAGGCTCGATTATAGGCGCGAGCAGTTACGAGATTGGTTCCCGCCGCCAGACCAAGGAGGCCAACCGTCAAGTGAACCAAATTGTGGAATAAATTGGTCGGAAACAAACCAAACAGATAGCTAAACCCCGATGCGTAGACGCCAGGAGCCAGAACATCGGGAACGTAGGCAACTGCCGTATCCGGCACTGTAATAAATCCCGGAAAAAATCCCAGGATGCCCAACAGGGTAAACAATACCCCCAGCCCTAACGCGCAGTAACGCTCTTGCATAATTACCTAAACCTCTCAATTGCCAACGATTGCAGCCAATCAGCAATCCCCTAGCTTTAGTGATTCTTGGGAATCGGCTCTTGACTGCCTACCTTCCATTGAACCGAGCCACTGACTGGGACTCTCTATCTCTAGAAACATCAATTGAAATATGAAGTCAATCTCTATCTAAAGCAGCATCTTTTTCTCGGACTTGACTTCCTATAATTGCGGTGGATGCGTTTAATTAAGCGATTAAGGAGAGATTTTAAGGGCACTAGCTATCTAAAGACTGACCTATTCGCCCTCGGCTTTCCGCTTGTGACTGCAATCGCTTTCCCTCATCTTCCACAAGTTGGGCTTGACTCTTGCCATCATTACCCAGAGCTTCCCGCATAAGTATTATCAAGTTTGTAGTCAAATTCACACATGTCCTCCCCAGCCTCCCAGTGCGATCGCCGAATTGGGCCGATTGTACGGCAGGTATTTCTACGGACATTGCTACAGGGTTTTCCATAACCCCACTTCCTTGATTTCACAAAAGTGTGCAATTGATTGCCGAAAGCTTCAATTACACCCAGCACAAAAGTTCCGTACAATGCCCGTTTTCAAATAGGGTAACCATCGCTCACCATTGAGACTTGAAGCATCCCTGGACGGGCAAGATAGAGCGGGGCAGGCTAGCGGCGCATTCGTAAAGCAACTGCTTGAACTTGAACAAATATAGGAATAACCTTAATGAGAGTGCCACTCTTAGAGATAAAAAACTATTTTCTTCCTAAAGCTCCAGCCGAGCACTCACCCTTCCCCCCTGCTGCATCCGGCCCCTGCAAAAAAGGAAGTGTGATGGTAGTTGACGACAATCGCTTCAGTCGCATGACCGCCGTAGATATTTTGAGCGCCGACGACTACGAGGTAATTGAAGCTGACAGCAGTTCCAGTGCCTTGGCTGATGCTAAGGAGCAAAATCTTGATCTGATTTTGCTGGATGTCATGATGCCTCAACTAAATGGCTGGGAATTGTGCCAACAACTCAAGGAAAATGACGTTACGCACACAATTCCCATTGTTTTCATGACCGTCAGCGAGGAGCGTCAAGTTTATCGTCGCTGTCTAGAGGTTGGCGGGGCCGATTGTTTAAGAAAGCCTCTGGATCGCCTCAGCCTGCTCTCCCGTACCCACTCCTTGATCGAGCAGAAACGCCTGCAGGAAGACTTGGCCATTGCCGAACAGGGCTTGCTCTCCATTGCCCAAGCCGTAAAAAATCGCTATCCTGAGCGCGATAGAGCCTGTGCTAAATTGGTCGCTCTGTCCCAGGAATTTGGCGCATTTTTACACCTTTCTTGGGGAGAAATTGAGAGCTTAAAATACGCAGCCCGCCTTCATGACCTGGGAACAGTGGGCATTCCCGATGCTATTCTCCTCAAACAAGGGGAATTAACCCCCGAAGAGCTGGAATTGGTCAAGGAACATACCCTAATCGGTGAAAGGCTCTGTCAGCCGCTGCGCCATCGCCGTCAGGTACTGCCTATTCTCCGCCATCACCACGAACGCTGGGACGGCAGTGGCTATCCCGATCAGCTTGCTCAGGAGCAAATTCCCTTTCTAGCCCAAGTGTTTCAAATCCTCGATATTTACAGCGCCCTCACCAGCGATCGCCCCTATCAACCGGCCCTCTCCTGCGAGGAAGCAATGGCTGTTTTGGTGGAAGAAACGGAGAAAGGCTGGCGAAATCCCCAGCTGAGCGCTCAATTTGTTGATTATATCCATTCTGGAGCTGAAACTCTTCTTTTTCCTGTAAAAGAATAATTGCCAAGAGCATCGTGCTCCCAAGGCGAGCCGCTCGCGGTATACTCCAGTTCGGAGCGACTGAGAAGAAGGGAATTCATGGTAGCAGTAGCAATTTTAGCGGCTGGGCGCGGAAGCCGCATGAAATCAAGCCTTCCCAAGGTTTTGCATGGTTTGGGCGGACTCAGCTTAGTGGAGCGAGTGCTGGCGAGCTGTGGTTTGGTAGAGCCAGCGAGAACCTTTGTGATTGTGGGTTATCAAGGGAATCAGGTCAAAGACAGCCTCCAACAATACTCAACCCTGGAATTTGTGGAGCAGTCCCAGCAATTGGGCACGGGCCATGCGGTGCAGCAAGCTTCTTCCCTACCTCCAGGACTACACAGGCGATCTCTTGGTGCTCAACGGGGATGTCCCTTTGCTGCGTGCGGAAACCCTAGAGCAGTTGCTTGACACCCACACCAACCAGCACAACGCGGCAACCCTCCTCACTGCTCGCTTACCCAATCCCCAGGGCTATGGCCGCGTCTTTTGTAACGATCGCGGCCTGGTCACCCAGATTGTGGAAGATCGCGACTGCACCGCCGAGCAGAAGCACAACGATCGCATCAATGCCGGGGTTTACTGTTTTCGCTGGCCTGACCTGGCGGCTGTCCTGCCCCAACTCTCTGCCAACAATCAGCAGCAGGAATATTATCTCACCGAGGTCTTTGATTATCTCCAGCCCGTAATGACCGTAGAGGTGGCTGACTACCGCGAAATTAGCGGCATTAACGACCGGAAACAGTTGGCGATCGCCTACCAGCTCCTCCAGGAACGCCTTAAGGATCGCTGGCTGGCGGCGGGGGTCACCCTGATCGATCCCAATAGCATCACCATTGACGAAACCGTAAAATTACACCCGGACGTAATTATCGAACCGCAAACACACCTACGGGGCAATACAATCGTTGCCGCAGGCTGCCGTCTCGGCCCCGGTAGCTTGATCGAAAATAGCCAACTGGGAGAGGCTGTAACTGTATTGTATTCTGTCGTCACCGATTCACGGGTCGCTGCCAACACCCGCATTGGCCCCTATGCCCACCTGCGGGGCGAGGCTCGCATTGGAGCGGGCTGTCGCATTGGCAACTTTGTCGAGATCAAAAAATCCACCGTCGGCGATCGCAGCAACGTGGCCCACCTTTCCTATTTGGGGGATGCCACCTTGGGCGAGGGGGTGAATGTGGGCGCAGGCACGATTACGGCCAACTATGACGGCTTCCAGAAACATCCCACCATCATTGGCGATCGCACTAAAACTGGAGCCAATAGCGTCTTGGTCGCGCCAGTAACCATTGGGGCCGATGTCACCATCGCAGCTGGGTCGGTGATTAACAAAGATGTAGAAGATGACTGTCTGGCCATCGCCCGAGCCAAGCAAGTAACCCGACAGGGGTGGCGTCCCCAAGGTAAAGGTGCTTCCTCTGGACAAAAACAGCAGGAAGCAGGGGAAAACCCAGACCCTTCACCTAAACATCCCATTTAGGACTGTTTCGGCTGGGCGTGGAAGCGATCGATGAGCAACTGGCGCAACACCGGCAGCAATTCCTCGCAAGGAATGCCTTTTTGCACGCATTCACCCAACTTTGCGTCCTTGCCCACCTGGCCGCCCAGAAAAATATCCACCCCCTCCAAGGTCTTCCCATTGCGGCGCACCTTGGTTCCCATTAAGCCAATATCCGCCACCTGGGGCTGGGCGCAGGAGTTGGGGCAGCCTGTCCAGTGAATGCGTACCGGGTGTTCCAAGGTCAGTTCGGCGTCCAGGCTTTGGGCCAGGGCTTGGGCACGATTTTTGGTTTCCACCAGGGCAAAACCGCAAAACTGGGCTCCCGTACAAGAAACCAGGCTGCGCTGTAGCGGAGAAGGATTGAGGCTAAATTTTTCGAGAATGGGTTCTTGCAAAAATGCCTCTAAGGCCCCGTCGGGAATGCCGACAATCAGCAGATTTTGCTCCACCGTCAGCCGAATTTCGCCCTGACCGTAAACTTCCGCCATTCGGGCCAGCTCAAAGAGATCCCCTGCATAGAGACGACCCACGGGAATGTGCAGTCCTGCATAATTAAAACCAGCTTGCTTTTGGGGAAAAACGCCAATATGATCCCGTTTCTCCCAGTCAATTTCATCCTCCGGTGCTGCCATTGCCAGGGGTCGGCCAAAGGTTTCCTCGACCACCAACCGAAATTTATCGATGCCCCACTCATCAATCAGCCACATCAACCGGGCTTCTGGCGATTGGCCCGCAATCCGCGATCGCGATACACCGTCAAAATGGCTAGACATAATTGCACCACATCATCGCTGGGCGGAACCCAAACATTGAGGGGAACCGCTGCTGCACAGCGCTTAGCAGAGAAAAAGCCGCCCACCAGAACATTAAAGCCAATTTGCCCTTCTTTGTAAGCTGGAACTAGGGCTATATCGTTGATTTCAGCATGAACCGAATTGTCTCGCCCGCCTTCAATGGCGATGTTAAACTTGCGCGGCAAATTCGTAAACTCATAATTGCCTTGACCGCCATTGGTAATAGCATCCTGAACTTTCTGGACTAATTCGCGGGTATCAATGAGTTCATTGGCATCCAGCCCGGCCACTGGAGAACCCGTGATGTTACGAACGTTGTCCATGCCTGACTGAATCGAGGTGATGCCAACCGCCCCAAGGCGACCAAAAATATCAGGAATATCTTCCAGGTGAATGCCCCGTAATTGCAAATTCTGCCGGGTGGTAATATCGGCGTTACCGTCTTCTCCATAGCGTTGAACTACCCCTGCTAGCACCCGCATCTGGTTGCTCGTCAAAATCCCGTGGGGCACCCGCAAACGCACCATGAACTTGCCCGGCGTGACGGGGCGATAAAAAATTCCCAGCCACTTCAGTCGATGTTCTAAGTCGGTTTTATCCAGCGCTTCCCAACCGATTTGGGCGAAATAATCAAGTTCCTCCTTGACCGCCAAACCATCTTTTTCGGCCTTGAACTTCTCAAATTTGTTTTTTTCAACGTTAGGCTTAACGGTGTTTACCATGAATATCGCTCCCAAACCCTTTGATTTACTCGCATAACTTGACTCAATAAAAAATAACCCTTTGATGGAGTGCGCCTCCTCTCCAACCCTTGCTTTGCTGGCCGTTGGCTTCAAGGTAGAATACTTGGCCAGTCTCAACTGCTCCCTCTTTTTGCAACTTTTCCTGCCTTGTAATGATTTCGGTTACTTGCTTTGGTTATCTGTAACTAATTTTTAATATGTATATAGCGAGGGATTTTGTCGCTTTTGTAACCGAATTCCCTGGCTAATTAAGGCGTTGCATAGAAAAGATGCGTTCGCTGCATTCTGTCTCGGTTGGCTGGTCAGTGGCGGGGAAAACCCAAAAACTCAAGAATGAGGCGAGGATCGCCCCAATATCCTGATTTTAAGTCGATGTTTGCCCTAGAGGACTCCTTCTGTCGGGGCCAGTGCTGCTGGCTGCACCGCTAAAGTTGCTCTAGTCCCGCACCAGCAAAGAGTAGGGAGACAACCTGGCTGCTGCGGGCTGAATACCTGTCTTCCAGGGCGATTGGCTCTGCCAGTGCGCGGAGTGCAATCTCGCTAGGAAAGATACTTGGGGGAGGAACCAGGTCAGTGACAGGCGTATTCGTCGCGGACTGACCGGTCAGTCCGTCCAGCTCTCCCACGGCTGCTCTCTCGAGTCCGCTGAATTCAGAAGGAGCAGTAAGGGCTGCTAGCGATTCTAAAGCGGTATTTTGTCCAAGGGGCTGGCCATTCAGGATGCCGCTGCCTCCGATCGCCAAGTAATTGATACTTTCACTGCTGTGGGTGGTTTCCGTATCGCGGGTTGTGTCCTCCTGAACGCGCAAGCGAACGCTTCCAGTAGACAGATTTCGATAGGCAACGCCCGCCGCGTCTCCGTCGTCATGGCTCGCGATCGCGGCGAACAAGTGAGGGACAGCCGCAAAGGTTTGCCCAAAACTAATGTTGTTGAGGCTGCCGGTGATGCGATCGCCCGTATTGGCGGCAAGGAACGGTAAACTGCCAAGGTTGCCGCTGCCGCCGCGATCGCGAGATAGCCAACGGTTTCGCTGCCATGAGGTGTAGACAGACCCGCCTCCTCTTCTTCGAGGGCGAAGGAAAATCCGCCCGCAATGCTGTCGTGGCGCGTGCGAACAAATGTGGCGTCGTTATTGGTTTGAACCTGGGAAAGAAACACAGGGGTATTTAACCCGGTGATGTCTACCTGTTCCCAAGCTTGGCTTTGGGTCGTTACCGATGTCTGGCGAGTGCCGACCTGGACGATCGCGCCGCCTTCCAATTCAAACGTCCCCGCTTCCAATACCAAAAAGCTGAAGCTCCCGGAACGGAGTCCGTCTTGGTTACTGGTTTCTTGCAGATAAAAGTTAAACCCGTCGCCGTCAATGCCGGTGATGCGAACGATGGCGGGGCTGTCGTGACCATTGGACAGGGGGCTAGCAAAAACAACCGGGTTCTGATAAGTCCCCTGGAAACTGACCCGTGAGCCGCCAGCGGGGCCGGCGATCGCCTGCTGGAAGTTGGCTACTGCACCAACCTCTCCCACCCCGGTTACCCCAGGAGTTGGGACAAAAACAGGATCAGGGGTCGGGTCAGGAGTCGGAACAGGATCGGGAATCAGAACAGGGTCAGGAGTGGGGATAGAAGCTGGAAAGCTATAAACCAGGAAGTTATCCAGGGCCAGCGCCGAGGCGATCGCGTTCGTGCCACGGTCTACGACTCCAAGACCGATTTCGTAGGTTCCGGCTTGGTTAAAGAAGTGGTTAAACGTACCGTAGCGGGTTTGAGCGCCAGGGCGAGCCAGGGAAAAAGGGAGGCTACTCAGACTGGGGTTAACGCCGTTGCCAGAAAGCAAGAGGGTTTCAGTGGTTGTGGAGCCATTCAAGCGCACCGTGACAAAAGCAACGTCATTACGGTTGTCGTTAGTGAGGAAATTCCAGTCAAAGCTGAGGGCGTCTCCTGCTGCCACGGAAATTGTCCGGGCGATCGCCGAGCCTTCAATGGCATCGCCCCCGGAGAGCGCGTCCAGTTGACCCGCAGCCAGTCCGAGGAAGCTTTCAATCTGGGTATCGCTGACTCCGCCCGCATTGGCAAGAATATCATTGCCATAGTTGCTGAGATAGATTTGCCTAGCGCCTTGGCTAGGGGGAGAGCCGATGGAGCTGGTCTGGAGGCTGACCGCCCCGATGGAGCGCCACTCGTTAAAGTCGCCGTTCTCGAAGCTCCCATTGGGGAGCGCCGTTTCTGTCGCCAGTACCTTAAAGGCGTTGAGGCGTCCCCCAGTCGCCGTCCTGCCCTGAAGAGATGGGGCCAGATCAACCCGATCCAAGAGCGATCGCGAATTTGGGTGGGAGTGAGGTTGTTTTCCGTGGCCCAGAGGAGGGCGGCGACCCCAGAAACAAAGGGCGTAGCTTGGGAAGTGCCGCTCAATTCGCCGTACTGCCCATTGGAGAGGGTGCTGCGGATATTGACGCCGGGCGCGCCCAAATCTACCGACCTGACCCCAAAATTCGAGAATCCCGATAAATTGTCATTAGCATCGGTGGCAGCGACGGCAATGACGTTGGGCAGGTCGAGGCTAGAGGGAAAGTGGGGGGTGGTGTCGGTGTTGACAGCGCTGTTCCCGGCTGCGGCAACGAACAAAACATCTTCTCCCGCTGCGACTGAGACCGCGTTAAATAAATCCGTGGGGAAGGAGGTCGTAGAGCCGCCTAGGCTCAAGTTAATCACCAGTTTGATGTCTTGGCGTCTGGCTAGATCGACTGCATAGTTGATGCCCCTAACCAGGTTAGAGAAAGTACCGTTGCCATTGGCATCCAGGACGCGGATGGGAATAATCGGGATGCCCGATGCCACCCCAGCAATGCCAATACTGTTGTTGGCGGCGGCTCCCAGGATACCGGCAACGTGAGTGCCGTGGCGGTTTTGATCGAAGGGGTCGCTATCATTGGCAACGAAATCATAGCCCCGAATGTCATCGACGAAGCCATTGCCATCGTTATCTAGTCCATCCCCCGCGATTTCTCCCAAATTTCTAAAAATATTGGCGGCAAGATCGGGGTGGTTGTAGTCGATGCCCGAATCAATGACCGCGATCGCCACATTGCTGGGACGGGCGGTGGCGATTTGCCAGGCTTGGGGGGCGTCAATGCTGTTGAGTCCGAATTGCTGATTGAAGTTAGGATCGTTGGGAATAATGGCGGCGGGTTCGATGGGGTCGTTAAAAGCCAGGGCCGCTTGTTCAATCACATAGTTGCGCTCAACCAGCTCAAAGCGAGCATCTTCCCTGAGCAATTCGTAGGCTTGGTCGGCACTGAGGCTGTCAAAAGACCACAGTTCAAACCCCAGACTGCCTAAGCTTTCTACCAGTTGCCCTCCCAGTTGTTCCCGCAATGCGGCCAGATCGGCTGCGGCGATCGCGCTACTCGGTTTAATGAGAAGCTCTTTGGGGGCGTAGGCGGCTTGAATTCCCTGGGCATTTGTCGCTGAAATAGATTGTGGTAAATCGTAATTATCAATACTAAATTTTGCAGAAGTTCTACTAGCTTCTGTTTCTAAGGATGATACTACATCTTCCAACATACCGGCTCCAGCAAAAGAATATCGACGAGTGTTGATCAAAATTGCAGGGAAAATTTGAGCCAGGAAACTTTGCTTCCAGGCTGTATTGGCGCAAAACAGTTGATTCCGAAGCTCGGAACCCTTCATCAGTCCCAAGTATAGGAGACAAAAACAGATAAGAAATCCGAAGATTCCGCAGTTTTTTTAACAAAGCTTTGTTTTAACTAGCAAAAACCCTTAAGGATTTTTTTACAAAACCCCTAATCCCTTGCGGCCAGTGGTGTCCGTAAAATGAAGTACCATAAATTTTTCTGCTTTCACGCCGATCTTGCGCTGGGCTGCGGTCACTGAGGGGTAGGGCTTGAAATTTTGGAAAACCCCCGGCGGCTGCGACCGTCAGGAATAAAGAATTGAGGGTCGTTGCGGGAAGTGAGGGAAAGGTGCGATCACCAAAAAATAGCCCTGTCGGGGGCTTTACGAGGATTGACTGAAATTTGTCAAAATTGAAGCGGCAACTGTCCTTATAGCCAGTGGGACAACACTTCCCACCCCAAATTGCCCAGCAACAGTCCGGCGATCGCCCAGGTTGCCCAGGTCAGAGACCGCAACCATTCCAAGGCCAACTCGATCGTTTGAGTATTGTTTTGCAGGGTGGCAATTTCCTGCTCAATTTCCAACAGACCTTGCTCAATATCCGTAACATCCCGCGTAATGTCAGCAACATCTTGAGCAATCAAATCAACTTCACTTTCTAAAAGTTCCACATCATCCTCGTTGGCTACCCAGCCAAACAGCATGTTACTTGGCTGCTGATAGAGGTCGCCGACAAAGGTTAGGCATGGCTCGATTTGACTGGGCTTGAGCCGGTAGGGAAATCCTGAACCGATACAAAGTCTCTCCCTCTGGGGCTGGCTGGGGTTTTCCATCGTCGGGAATACTTAGGGGCTTTCCCTATTGTAGAAGCGATCGCAACCACTCGAAAGCAAACCCCAGAGAAAAACGGTGATGTTGCTCACCTCTTGCGGCGAGCAGACCCCAAAGGGCTGCGAAGAAATTTTATGGGAGGCGAGAATTGTGCTGTAATAAAAAGCATGAGTTTGCTTGTCCCTGGATTCGTTATCTAGGTTGCCATAAACCTTCATGGACACCACCGCCTTAAGTGAGTTTCCCCTCTTTAGTACTGCTAGCACCGAAATTTTGGACTGGTTGCTCTCTGTTGCCGAGGAAGAAGCGTTTACACCGGGAGAGATGATTGTAAGAGATGAGGGGTGGGGGCGGGCTATCTATTGTGTGGTTGATGGTTGGGTTAAAATTCAGCGCACTTACAAAGACCGCACGATTGCGCTGATGATCGCAGGACGCGGCGATTATTTTGGCGAAATTGGCATTTTTGATGAACCGCTGCGAGGGGCCGAGGCGATCGCCCTTAGCGAAGTCACGCTCTTGACCCTGCCTGCCCAGCGCTTTATTCAAAGTTTATTTAAGGAACCGCAATTACACCACCGCTTACTACAGTTGTCCGTGCAGCGCCTACATCAATTCCATCGGCGCTGGCAGTGGCGCTATCGTACCCCACGGGAAAAACTGGCGAAAACCCTGGCTTATCTAGCCGATGCTTACGGACAGTCCACGGAAAAAGGCTCCGAAATTTTGAATCTGGCTCCCCAGGATTTAGCCGACCTGACGGATCTCTCCCTAAGCGAGCTGGAGGAGATGACGCAAAAACTGCAAAGTAGCGGCTGGATCGCCATTGATGAAGTCCAAGGCGTTTTAATTGTGACCAATCCTCGTCAGTTGATGCACCTGGGTAGCTGAGGCAAGTCAGACGTCAGACGTGATCGGGCAGGAGGAATGTTGTTCGTTAGACTAACAGAGGCTTAAACTTCACCCTCAAGTCACCCAATGTCCACTGCTCATCCTTTAAACTATCCCCCCAGTCCGCGATCGCCACAAGTTGATTACTACCATGGGGTTGAGGTTCCCGATCCCTATCGCTGGTTGGAGTCGGCTGATTCTGAAGAGACCCAAGCCTGGATCGCCGCCCAGAATCAAGTCACCTTCGACTATCTGGCTCAAATTGATGCGAGAGACGCTATTAAAGCTCGGCTAACAGCCCTTTGGAATTACGAAAAGTTCAGCCTGCCTTTCCGTAAAAATCAACGCTATTTCTACTTTAAAAACGACGGACTGCAAAATCAAAGCGTCCTTTACTGCCTCGATTCCCTGGAAGCCGCGCCCAAAGTGGTCATCGATCCCAACACCCTGTCCGAAGATGGCACGGTGGCGATCGCCTCTGTGGCAGTCAGTGAGGATGGAGCGTATGTAGCCTATGGTTTGGCAACGGCCGGCTCAGACTGGGTGGAATGGCAGGTTCGGCAAGTAGACACCGGGGGAGGATTTAGGCGATCGCCTACCAGTGGGTCAAATTTAGTGGTGCTTCCTGGACAAAGGACAATCAAGGCTTTTTCTATAGTCGCTACGACGAACCCCAGAGCGAAACGCAGTTTTCCGGGATTAACTATTATCAGAAATTGTACTACCATCGCTTGGGAACGCCCCAATCAGAAGACTGCCTGATCTATGGGCGTCCAGACCAGAAAGAGTGGGGATTTAATGGCGAGGTGAGTGAAGACGGACGCTATTTGATTATTACCGTCTGGCGAGGAACTGACCCCAAAAACTTGATTTTCTACCAGGATTTGCAACAGCCTGAAGCCGGGGTGGTGGAATTAATTAGCGAGTTTGCGGCTGACTTTAGTTTTGTTGACAATGACGGAACGACCTTTTGGTTTCGCACTGACCTGGATGCGCCGCGCGGTCGCGTCATCGCCATTGATATCAGCAATCCCGCCCCAGAGCGGTGGCAGGAAATTATTCCCCAAAGTCAAGAAACCCTCAGAAGTGCCAGCCTCCTTAACAATCAATTTGTTGCTAACTATCTCCAAGATGCCCATACCGCCATCAAAATTTTCGCTTTGGACGGACGTTGGCTGCGGGATGTAGAATTACCGGGAATTGGTTCGGCTGGGGGCTTTAATGGCCAGCGCCACGACCAGGAAACATTCTATGCTTTCACCAGTTTTACAACCCCGACGACCCTCTATCGCTACGATATGGTTACTGGAGAAAGTCAGCTTTTCCGCCAGCCCTCGGTTGCGTTTGCTCCCGACGACTACGAAACCCAACAAGTCTTCTACTTTAGTAAAGATGGGACGCGAATTCCCCTGTTTCTCACCCACAAAAAGGGCTTAACTCCCAACGGCAACCATCCCACGTATCTTTATGGTTACGGCGGCTTTAATATTGCTTTGACGCCGAGTTTTTCCATTAGCCTCATCGCCTGGCTGGAAATGGGCGGCATCTACGCGGTGCCTAATTTGCGCGGCGGTGGCGAATATGGCGAGGAATGGCATCAGGCGGGCATGAAACTCAACAAGCAAAACGTTTTTGACGACTTTATCGCCGCCGCAGAATGGCTGATCGCCCAGGGCTATACCTCCCCTCACAAATTGGCGATCGCCGGGGGCAGTAATGGTGGACTCTTGGTGGGTGCTTCCATGACCCAGCGACCAGACTTGTTTGCAGCGGCCCTCCCCGCAGTGGGGGTGATGGACATGCTCCGGTTCGACCAATACACCATCGGCTGGGCGTGGCGTACGGAACTGGGCAATCCCGGCGATGAGACAGAATTTCGCGCATTATTGGCCTATTCTCCCCTGCACAATCTCAAACCCGGAACAGCCTATCCCGCCACCCTGATTACCACCGCCGAGCGGGATGACCGGGTGGTTCCGGCCCACAGTTTTAAATTTGCCGCCGCTTTACAAGCTGCCCACCAAGGGGACGCTCCCGTCCTGATTCGCATCGAAACCAAGGCCGGTCACGGCGCGGGTAAACCTACCACCAAGCAAATTGAGGAAGCCGCCGATAAATGGGCATTTCTAGTCAAAGTACTGGAAATAGAACCCATGCCTGACTAAACACCCGGCTCATCCAGGGTCTCAGGGGCGATCGCCCCTGAGACCCTGGCGGTTTACGACCACAAACTGCGCTTGCCGCCGGGAAAAATCGTTGCCCAATTGGTTTTGCTAGCTCCAGTTGGGCCTCACTCACCAGGGCATTGGTTAAATTCGCGCCGCAGAGATTGGCCCCCTTGAGGTTGGCATGTTTGAGGTGAGCAAACTGCAAATCCGCCCCGCGAAAATCCGCCCCACTCAAATCCGCATAGCCAAAATAGGCCCGACAGAGATTGGCCTTGCGAAACGCAGCTTGGTTCAACTTGGTGCGGCCAAAATCGGCACCGCTCAGGGTGGCAGCCACGAAGTTCGCCTGGATTAAGGTTGATTGATGAAAAATCGCACCTGCTAAATTTGCCCCCTGACAGTTAAGAAAATTGAGATTCAACTGGGCAAAATCCCGCCGTCCCTTTTCAAAATGCTCAACAACCGCCCTTCCCTCCAGCCGATCCTTCGATTTACGCTCTTTAGAACCCAGTACTCCAGAAATATCCGTTGAATCCGGGGGAGCAGGGGCTAGATTCGCCGATCTAGGTGGAGGGGTACGGGAAGGGGTCGTGGGCGGTGGCGGGCTGCTGTCCATTTGCTGGCGCTTGCGTTCTCGCCGCGCTCGAATGGCCATGGCCAATTTGGAGGTGGCAGACAGTGCTCCATCATCTTCCGTGATTGGCGCGTTAGTTGTGCCCAGGGGTCGGGTCTTGGAACTGCCTAACTGGGTCTGTTGCGCAGCATCTAAGCCCTGGGTAATCAAAAAGCCCGTATTGCTATCCTCTAAATCCGTCGGGGTTGAGGGTTGAGAGAGCAGTCCTGGGCCAGGCTGTCCATGTAGGGTTCTAAATCAAGGGCTTCCAGCACCTCGGCACAGGATTTGTAGCGGTGCCTGACTGACACTTCTAGCATGGTCTGCAAAACTTTGGCGAAATGATCGCTCACCGAAACGTGGGGTCGCCAGAGGACTTCTCCCGTGGTCGAATCGCAGCCCAAATCTTTAGGTGATTTCGCCGTCAACAGGTACAAACAGGTCACCCCCACAGCATAAAGATCGCTGGCGTAAACGGGACGCATGGCTAACTGTTCCGGAGGCGCAAATCCGGCGGTTCCTACGGCAAAGGCCGTCAGAGCGGTTTGGGAAGAGGTTTGGGCGTTGGTGGTGCCCGTGGCAGAAACTTGGTTTTTCACCGCACCAAAGTCGATCAGCACCAATTTGCGATCGGGATCGCGCCGAATTAAGTTGGCGGGTTTAATGTCGCGGTGAATAACTTGCTGGGAGTGAATGTATTGCATGATGGGCAATAGCTCACTCAAGAATTGCTTAGCTCCAGCCTCGCTGTAGGGGCCGTTTTGTTTAATTTCCTGGTGCAGGTTGAGGCCCTGAACGTATTCCTGTACCAAATAAAACTGCTGGCTTTCCTCAAAATAATCAAGTAATCTTGGGATTTGCGGGTGGTTGCCAATGCGTCCCAGTGTTTCTGCTTCTCTCTCAAATAAAGCCTTGGCCATCTGGAAGATCTCCGGCTCTGCGGAGGAGGGCCGCAATTGTTTGATAACGCAGGGCGGACGGCCGGGTAATTGCATATCGATCGCCAAAAAGGTTGCACCAAAGCCGCCCTTGCCGAGGATTTTGCCAACACGGTAGCGATTAGAAACCAGTAACTTAGAACCGCAGGCTTGGCAGACCTTGGCTTGGGGTGAATTTTTGGGCTGAGGGCAGGCGGGATTGATACAGTAGCTCATTCGGCGTCACCGAGGTTGCGTTCTCTGCGCGGGGAGAGGGAGGAGAGGGCTGGGAGCGCTAAAAAAATTGTTCGAGTCGCTTTGCCTGGATAAAGCTCGCTCACAAAGTGTTTTTCTCGATTAGCCTTAGCATATCCCATTGGTCATCGCTGGAATTGGGAACCTATGAGGAATTATTCCCTGAAATTGTTCGTGGGGGATCAATAACTCCCAAAAAATTTTGGCTGGCTCAGGGCTGGGGGCGGGGATTACCGTTTCTGGTCGTTGTCTGCGCCCTGCAAGCGCTAACCTATTCTATGGGAGGAGTGCCTGCCCAGAAAGGTTAGGTAAGAGCAATGAGTCGATGCGGATTTCTCTAAACTGGCTGCGGGAATTAGTCGATTTTGACCTGGAACCGGAAGTATTGGCGCAAACGCTGACGCTGGCCGGGTTTGAAGTAGAAGAGATCGAAGACCGACGGGCTTGGGCTAATGGGGTGGTGGTCGGTCGCGTTTTGGAGTGTCAAAGCCATCCCAATGCGGATAAGCTGAGCGTCTGTCAGGTGGATTTGGGCGGGGCTGAACCCGTTACCATTGTTTGCGGCGCGGCTAATGTGCGATCGCAGATTTTTGTGCCGGTGGCGACCCTGGGGACGTATTTGCCCGCCATTGACCTGAAGCTGAAGCCGACCAAGCTGCGGGGGGTACGCTCGGAGGGGATGATTTGTTCCTTAGCGGAGTTGGGGTTGGAGAAGGAATCTCAAGGAATCCACACTTTTCCTCAAACCGATTTGCAGCCGGGCCAGGATGTGCGCCCGCTGTTGGGCCTCGATGATGTCATCCTGGATTTAACCTCCACGGCCAATCGGGCCGATGCCCTGAGTTTGGTGGGGGTAGCCCGGGAAGTGGCGGCGTTAACGGGGGCAAAATTGACCATTCCTCCGGTTCCCTCCCTGGAAATTCAAGAAAAAACGGAAGATTGATCTGGCGATCGCCGAACCGGGAGCTTGTCCTGCTTACTTAGGGACGGTGATCGAAGGAGTTAAGGTGGGGCCTTCGCCGGAGTGGTTGCAGTGGCGCTTGCTGGCGGCGGGGATGCGTCCGATTAATAACATCGTGGATGCCACTAACTATATTTTGTTGGCCTGGGGTCAGCCGCTCCATGCCTTCGATTTTGACCGTTTGTTAGAGGTAGGGGCGGGACTGGCCCGGCTGAACGTGGGTGTCCGGTTGGCGACGGGGGAAGAAACCCTCAAAACCTTAGATGGGCAAGAAAGACCCCTTAATCTACAAAATTTGGTCATTACCAGCAACGATCGCCCCGTGGCTCTGGCCGGAGTGATGGGGGGCGAGGAAACGGAAGTAGGCGACCAAACCCAAGCCATTTTCCTGGAGGCGGCCCTGTTTGACTCCGTGGCCATTCGGCGATCGGCTCGCGCCCAGGGTTTACGAACGGAAGCCTCAGCCCGCTACGAACGGGGGGTCAATCAAATTGAGCTGGACAATGCGGCCCAACGGGCGATCACCCTAATTGTGTCCCTGGCCGGGGCCGGGTGACGGGCCAAGCCTTGGCTGATGCTCGCCGGGATTTCAGCTTGACGCCCACCATTGAACTGCGCCTGGAGCGCCTCCATCAAGTTTTGGGGCCCATTTGGCGCGGCGATGACGCCGATTACATTCAAGCCCCCGAAGTGGAGCAGATTTTAACGGCCCTGGGCTGCGAGTTGCAGGCGATCGCCGAGGAGCGGGCGGTGTGGCAGGTAAAAATTCCCCCCTATCGCTACCGGGATTTGGAGCGAGAAATTGACCTTATCGAAGAAGTAGCTCGCCTGTACAGCTACGACCGCTTCTGCGACCAATTGCCGGAAAAAACCGAACCCGGTTATCTCTCCTTTGCCTATCAGGTGCGCCAGCGGCTGCGGGCCGCGTTGCGGGCGGTGGGACTGACGGAGGTGGTGCATTATTCCCTGGTGAAACCGGAAGAAGCGTCAATTGTGGTGACCAATCCTCTGTTTACGGAATATTCGGCCCTGCGGAGCAATTTACTCTCCGGCCTAATCGACGCCTTTGCCTACAACCTCTCCCAGGGCAACGGCCCCCTCAATGCCTTTGAAATTGAACGGGTATTCTGGCGCAGTGAAGACGGCATGGAAGAAACCGACGCGATCGCCGGAATTATGGGAGGCGACCTGTTTCCCCAAGGGCGATGGACGCGGGGGGGTAAAGGCGCACCCCTGACCTGGTACGAGGCCAAGGGATTACTGGAGGCGGCTTTGGGCAGCTTGCAGCTTGGGGTAGAATATCAGCCCGATCGCGCCGACGAACGGTTCCATCCCGGACGGACGGCTTCCCTGTGGTTGGAGGGCAAGCGCCTGGGTCGGTTTGGGCAACTGCATCCCCAACTCAGGCAGGAGCGGGACTTGCCGGAAGCGGTATACGCCTTTGAGCTAGATTTTGAGGTGTTGCTGGAGATGCTGGAGCGAGAAGACGCAATTACCCCCAAATTCGAGCCTTTCTCCACGTATCCCGCAGTAGAGCGAGATTTAGCCTTTTTTGCGCCCGTGGACTTGCTGGTGACGGAACTGGAAAAGACCATCCGCAAGGCTGGCGGGCAGTTACTCGTGGGGGTGGAGGTCTTTGACGAGTATCGCGGCGAAAAACGTCCCCGAAGGCCAGCGCAGTTTGGCGTTTAATCTGGTCTATCGCGCCCTGGATCGCACCCTCACCGATGAAGGGGTCGAACCCGTCCACAACAATATCCGGGAAGCGCTGGTGGAAACCTTTAATGTCACCCTGAGAAGTTAAGGAGTAATGATGGCAAAATTTGTGCTCTGGGGCAGCTATTGCGAAAATGCGCTGGAAAAACGCAAGCCCTATCGTCAAGCTCACCTGGACGGACTGGCCCGGCAGCAGGAGCGGGGCATCCTGGTGACCCTGGGCCCGACCCAGGACAATACCCGCGTCTTCGGGATTTACGAGGCCGAGACAGCAGAGGCGGTGCGGGAGCTGGTGGAGTCCGATCCCTACTGGCAGCACGGCATTTGGACGGAATACGAGATCAAAGAGTGGATTCAAGCATTTTAGGGCATGGGTTGAAAACTAACCCCCTGGCCCCCTTCCCTCCGAGGGAAGGGGGAACTGGAAAACTGAGCAAACATTTTTTCTTGCTCCCCTCGCCTTCTAGGAGACGGGGCCGGGGGAGAGGTTGGCCGATTACCTATTCGCAGAGCCAGGATTTTTGGGCTGGTTCCCAGGGGGTCAGCTCTTCGTCTTTGAACCAGAGCTTGATTTCCCGCTCGGCGGTTTCAATGGCATCGGAGCCGTGGATGAGGTTGCGCCCGATACTAATACTGTAGTCGCCGCGAATGGTCCCGGGTTCTGCCGTGAGGGGATTGGTGGCGCCGATGAGTTTGCGGGCTGAGGCGACGACGCCCTCTCCTTCCCAAACGGTGGCAACCACGGGGGCTGAGACGATGAATTCTACTAAGCCCTGGAAGAAAGGCCGCTCGCGGTGGACAGCATAGTGTTCTTCGGCCAGTTGGCGAGAGACTGCCATCATTTTCAGGCCAACCAGGGTGAAGCCTTTTTTCTCTAGGCGCTGGATAATCTCGCCGACCAGCCCTCTCTGCACGCCATCGGGCTTGATCATCACAAATGTCCGTTCCAAGGTTTTCTCCTTATTTCTGAAAAAACAGCTTATCAGCCAGATTACCCTAGAGTGGCAACCGACTGCCTAAGGATTTTGGCGGCATCTCCACTGACCCGATCGCGATCGCCTATTCTATGCCTTGAGACCGCTCCGGGTTGAGGAAGCTTGGGTTGGGATTGTATTAAGAAATTGTCTGTCTCTGGGTGATCCAGATTGGATTAGGCTGGAAGCTTCTGTCTTTAGAACGAAGAGATCTTTCACCTTGGCGATCTACCGTTAAGTTAACAACAGGTATTGGGGATTGAATTGAGCAAAAATTTAACCCCTGACAGCCCTGAAATAAAATATGCGATCGCAGATTATGGCTCAACAAACGCAACAGAATAGCGACACGGGCATTAGCAACGAAAACTATAACTTAGTGAGTGTCCTCTACCACGCACTGGAGAGCGCAGCTACCTACGAACTTTATGCTGAAGACGCTCGCGAGACGGATGACGAAGAATTAGCGAAATTCTTTGAAGAGGTAAAAAGCCAGAACTCCAAGGTTGCCGAGCGAGCGCAGCGGCTATTGGCGAAGCGGTTATCTTAAAGCAGGAATTGGTTTACCTTCTCGTTTGGGGCGCTCTGAAAGGAGTTAGTCCCGTTTTTTCACGGCTTGGAAATTTAGGAGAAAACAATGGTGATGGCAGATACTTATCCCCAAAAGCGGGTAGCAATCTTAATTGAAAACGGCGTTGAAGATGTGGAGTTTGAAATTCCTAAAGCCGCGCTTCGAGAAATTGGGGTTGAGGTGGTAGTTCTCGCTGCTGTCCTCAATCAAAACTATAAGGGAAAACAGGGAAAAACCTCGACCGGCCGGACAATACAACGGCATTGGCTCAGCCCGAAGAATTTGACGCAATTATTATTCCCGGCGGTCAGGCTCCTGACAAAATGCGAACCCATCCCTTTACGGTTAATTTTGTCAAGCGGGCGATGGAACTCAATAAGTTAGTGGCGGCAATCTGTCACGGGCCCCAGGTTTTAATCGAAGCCGATGTTTTGCAAGGTAAAAATGCCACAGGTTTTACTTCCATTCGCAGAGATATGGAAAACGCCGGGGCAATTTACATCGACAAAGCGGTGGTTTTTGACGATAACTTGATTACCTCCCGCCGCCCTGGGGATTTGGCAATTTTTACCACAGCAATTTGCGATCGCCTGGGATTGGGTGGCCAGCGTTCGGCCCTGCCGGATCTCAACGATCCCAACGCTCAGTGGTGGAAACTAGCCGATGTTTGGGGTGGGTCGCGCTTGGGCGAAATTGAAAGTGCGATCGCGACCAGTCTTCGAGGGGCGCACTATTTGCGTCAGAGCTTTGGTCAGTATGTGGAAAAAGTCAGTGACCCAGAAATTCGTTCCGTGCTGCAAGACATCGAACTGGCTCAGGAAGAAACCATCACTCGCTTAGAGCAGCGTCTGTCAGCGTTAGGCAAAAAAGGGACGGGCAAAGGGGCTAGTGGTGAGATTGCAGCTCGCTTGCAGTCGGTTTTTGAATCCGGTCAGGAATTGGTGGTGTTGCGCCACGCGATCGCCGATTTGGAAATGGCGGAGTTGGAGACCAAACAACTTAGTGTGAGTTTAACTGATCCGGTGACGGTGAATTTGTTGGAGGACATTGCCCAAGGCTTGAACCGATATATCGAGCGTCTGGCTAGTTGGCACCGCCAGCATTTCTCGCCATCCTCCGAGCCAGTGGCAGAGATTGCTTAGCCATAAAAAATTAAGTTTCAGTTAATTAAGATAAGGCGGTTGTCAGGTTTGGCGATCGCCTTTTTTTACTGAGATGCTTAACCAAAGAAATTGAAGTTTTTACGGGTTTAACGCTAGGCAAAGATTTCGGAAATGTTGAGAGTTAAATGGGGAAAGCCGGGAGATTGTAAGCGCTCACTAGGGTTGTATAAAGCTCTACGTTTCATTGATTCTCATCCATTGGATTCTTTTTCTTGATAACCTACCGACGATCGCAACTTTTCTTTTAGGGATTAAATTGCGATCGCCGGGTTTAATTAAAGGGTAACGGCCACGGTATTACTGGGCTGACCTTCTCCCACTTTGTTGATGGCAACGACCCGGTATTCTAAGGGCGTATTGCGAGGTTGGTTGACTAAGGTGATTTCAGAAGCGATCGCCGTTCCGCTCTCTTGCCAAGTTTCGGTGGTGCGGGGGCGGGATTGAACTTTGTAAGCGGCGACGGTTCCGCCTTCGGTAGGTTCTTTCCAGTCCAGAAAAACCCATCCTTCTCCCTGTCTGGGGGCTTCCAGGGAACGGCTCTGACCGGGGGGCTGCAAAGAAGTGCGCTCTCTGCGTCCGCCCCAACCGAGGAGCTTCAGTTGGGCATCGTTGTAGTCAACGGCGATTTCAGCATAGCGGAGGTCGGATTTAAGATCGTCGATTAATTCTTGCAGACTTTCATTTTTAGCAGCGGTAGCCTGTTGGGCGGCGGCCTGGGCTGTAATGGCGGCCTCGCGGGCTTGCAGGTAGGTTTCGAGTTTGACGCTCAGCTCCACCGGATCGATGGGAGGGCTGGGATAGAAGTCGGTATTGGTCTTCAATCCATTGATCGATGCTTGAGCAAGGGCAACAATTTCAGGTTCGCTAATGGGAAAACGGGCCATGGCAAAAATCTCCTTGAGAATGTTTGATGGGGGCGGTGATGGTTTTTGGGGTTTAAACGGCTCTATGCTAGGGAGCAAGTACCATAATGCCTCAGTTGTAAGGGTAAAGCTAGCAATTAGTCCAGAATTGAAAGTTTATTTAAGCTTTCTAAGGCTTTTGGAGACATCTTCAAGGCTTTAATCATGACAGGTCACCCTTGAGTTGCCGCAAATCAGGCTTGAGTTGGGATGGATAACCCTTCAGTCAAGATAAATCACCCTTGAGTTGGGACAGATGACGCTTCAGTTGCAGCAAACCAAGCTTCAGTTGCGACAGATAAAACTTGAGTTACGGAGTAGCGATCGCCACTTGGGGAAAAACGCTTTAGGGACGATGCCCCTGAAATGTGGGGACAATCCCAAAAACTGATAATTTAGTGATCCATGAAGCTGAGCTAATAAAAACGATGCCAACCGTTGAACAAATGTTTGCTTGCTTAAGAGTTTGTCAAACATTATCTAACTTTTATACCGACATTCGTTTATTTCGTTATGATGAAAAACGCCAGGAGGTTTATATCATAGCAGGCGAAACCCTAGGAATTATCATTTTTAGCAATGGACTTTGGGAGTTTGATGATGGCTGATAAACCTAACTTTCAGCAAATGAGCCGCCAAGATTTGAGAGCTTATGTCCTCACCCACCGCGAAGATGACGAGGCTTTACGCATTTACATGGATCGCCTGCGGGCAGAACCCGGCATTATTCGACACCGTGGCGGACTCAACGACGCTGATTTTCTCCAACTAGAGCAATTCCTCGCCAGACAACTTCCAGACCGCTCCCCGTAATCCTCGCATTTAGCGATCGCCAATTTAGGTTTTGAGGACAGGGGCTTGGGGAAACAACCGCTGCCATAGGGAGACGCTCCGATGATCCCGAACCAACAGCAGCGGCACTAAAGCCAGGAATCGCAGCCCCGTTGAAATCAGAAACAACGCCGAAAACCCCCCCAACCCCAGCTCAAGAAATAGACCCCCTGCCATTGCTCCCAAAACCCCTCCCACGCCTCCCAACGCTGCGCGATCGCAAAATAATGGGAGGATTGTTGCCGAGGGGCCAGCTCCATTTGTAAATTGGCATTGCAGAGTATCCACCCCCGAACCGACAGTGCCCAGCAGCAGATACAGCAGCGGAAATCCTAACCACCGAAAAATATGGCGATCGCTGGTTGTCAGCCACAGCAAAGGAACCATCGCCACCATCACTCCCGCCCCTGCAATAATCGGCAGATTGCCAACGCGATCGGCCAGCTTGCCCCAGGTTACCAACATTAATAAATTAGCCCCAGCGCTCAAACTGTTATAAACCGTCACCCATTCTATATCTAACCCCAGGGTTTGCAGAAGATAAACATTAAAAAAGGGAGCGCTAAAATTAATGGCAAACAGCCACAGCCCATAGAACAGAAGAAACCTCAAAAAATTAGGATCTTGTCGCCAGCCCCGGCCGATCTTTTCCTCATTTATTGCTAGGTGACTCCCCAGTTGAGGATTGACATCCACCATCAACCCCTGAGAAGCAATCCCCAGCAGTCCCGCCGTCGTTCCCATCGCTAAGGCGATCGCATAGCCTTCCAGGGAACCCCCCGGCCAGCGAGAAATCAACTGACCCAGGAGCGGTACGCTGATTAACCCGGTGAAACTGGCCCCACTGTTGCGAAAACCAAAATAAACACCCCGCAGCCGACGAGGAATCAGAAAGGTCATCCAACTCATCCAGGAGGCTGACCCCAAAGCGCCCAAGGCATAGCTGAAAGCCACAATTAAGAGCGTCCATCGAATCAGTTGAGTCCTGTCTGTCAAACCAGCGTAAAACCCGATAATTCCTAAAATCACCAATAGCCACAGCGATCGCGCCGGAAAGTAGATCCAAAACCCATACCAGCGCCGACTCGTCGCCCGTTCTGCCCAATAAGCGCCCATCGGTTGCAATAGGTTTGCGACCAGGGAGAAAGCGCTCAACAGGCCAATCTCAAAACTACTTGCCCCTAAATTCAGTAGAAAATTACTGAGAAGCACTTCAGTCGTGACATTGGCAAAAAAGCCGACAAAATCCCATCCAGGGTGGAAGCTTTGAAGCTGTTGCGAATTTCCTGCTTTGATGGTTTAGGGGAGGGGCAAAAAAATTGGGTGCTAATGAGAGAATCCTCTGCCACCGGTTCGATTTCTACAGGAGCTACCGAAGAAGCTGATAAAGGCGTAGAACCATGAAGATACTGGGACATATCAGCGCCAAAAAAGATTTTATAAGCGTCAATAAACAGGCTCCTGCTAGCCAATTTGATGGGCCGAAATTGACGTGGCTAAGGGCAGCGCTTCCATAAACCATTGTCGCCTAACCGTTAAAGTCAAACGGGGGTTTCGTTCCGGGGTGGGCCGGCCGGGCTCAAGGGGGTGTGGCCCTTGCCTACCAATAGATATCCTGAATGTCTGGGGGTAAGGTGGCTTCTAGCTGTTCATACCCCTGGTGGCGATAGAGGGCAATCTCTGCCTCGGTAACCACTTCGCCCTCACTCTGCAAATAGGCGCAAATGCGTTTATCGCTCCAGTTGAAGTAGTCTCCCATCACCACAGTTAAGCGCAGCAGGGGGGACAGTTGGTTTAGCCCCCGTTGAAGATAGCAGCGCAGGGGCGGCGAGGCGATCGCTAAATTGGCGGGCAGTAAGGAGTCGGTTATTTCCTTTTGGCTGGCGGTGAGGGCGGTGGTGTAGATCAGCCAATTTTGGAGGGAACTGAGGGGCGATTCGGTTGCTGGTTGTAGGGTCAGTTGGGGCAGCTCGGCAAAAATCGACTCCCACAGCCACAAAAACAGCCCATCGATTTGGGAAGGCGCGACGAGGTTAGCAACTAAGTGGTAGAGCGTCCCACCGTAACGGCAGAAGATTGCGGTGAAATAGCGCCCCTGGTCGGGATGATGCTGCATCAGTGCCAGTAGCTCGCTATCGCTCAAATGTTCCAGCGATCGCACTAAGGGGTGACCAGCTTCGGGAAAATCAGGCACGGGGTTAGGGGTGCTAGGGGCCATTGTTACAATAGACTAGCCGATGGCGCTAAACCTTGGCGGTAAAATTTGTCGTTAATATTGTTACTCGCTACAGCGATTAAACCTATGTTGCTCGCCGATAAAGTTTTATTTGGGCACTTACCTTGCTTTCTGGGAGCAATCTTGCCTATTGATAGCTTATTCTCGACCCAGGGCATTATGATTATGCTTCTGGTGGCCTATGGCGGAGCTATGTGGCTATTTTTGACCAGTGCTCCCAAAGTTTATACGATTATGGTTTCGGATTTGGCGATCGCCAAGCAGTTTTATGAAGGGCTGCTGGAATTGGGGATTGCCGATGTGCCGCTGAGCTATTACTACAATTATGAACAAACCCTGGGAGCCGGTGCTATCGATCCGCTGTACCTATCGACGGGAGCCGCCGTGCCAACAACAGCGGTTTCAACCAGAGATGGATTATGGTATCAGCTCAAAAAAATACCCAACTTCATGTGATTGGCGGGGCGAGTTTGGGCAGTAAAAATCGGCAGCGGCACGTTTGTTTTGACCGCGATTGTCTGGAGTCCATTTTATTAGCAGTGCAGTCTCGGCGCTTGCGCTACAAAGTTCGTCGGGAAAAACCCCTGAATTTTTTGGTCAAAGATGCCCAAGAGCGGGTCATTGAAATGACTGAGGTGGAAAATTAACGGCAACCAGCCCAATCCCCGGCTGCCCGTCTGACTGAAAACCTGCTGGCTGAGTCCTCTAGCGGCGCTTTCATCGCTCAGTGGCAGTAGGGGAAAGACTCTGCCATAAATAGAGGCAAGCCAGGCTGCGATAGGGCTGCCAGGCTGCGCCGATGCGGGCCACGGTTTGGCGATCGGGCAGGTCGGTGAGTTGGTAATGTTTTTGTAGGGCTTTGCGAATACCCAGGTCTTCCACGGGCAAAACGTCGGGGCGGCCCAGGCGAAAAATCAACAGAATCTGCGCTGTCCAGCAACCCACCCCTTTGATTTGGGTTAACTGTTTGATAATGGCTTCATCTTCCAGCGCGGCCAGCTCCCCCAGCGTGGGAAACTCCTGCACCACTTTTTCCGCTAAATCCCGTAAATATAGGGCTTTAGTCCGGGAAATCCCCAGGCTGCGCAGGGTTTCTGTCGGGGTCGCCAGCAAGGCCCCCGCCGTCGGCCCCGATTCTCCATAGAACGCCTGTAATCGCTGGTAAATGGCCGCCGCCGCCGTCCTGAGATCTGCTGGTAAATCATCGCTTTGGTTAACTCTTCAAACAGCTCCCCAGCCGTTGGCTCATAGGTCAGGCGCAATGACCCCATTTCCGCGATCGCGCGCCCTAAAATCGGGTCAGACTGGCAAAGGTGGGCCGTGGCCTCCCTGGTTTCGGCGATCGCGCGGTAGCGACGACATGTATCAAGTTTTCTGCAATCTTTTCCACAAAGGAGTCCTAGTTTTCCACAGATTTCCCCAGGTTTTCCACAAGGGAATGATTTCCCAGAACCCTGACTCCATCTAGCCTTGGCAGAACTTCTTCCCAAGAACTATCGGACTGGAGTCACAGGTTTTCCACAGTTTCTCCCGCCTGAGAGGTATCGTCCTTGACATCGCGGGCGATTTTGGGAGTTTCCAGTTCTGCCTGCATCTGTACCGATTCTTCAAGCTGTTGGGCCTCGCGCTCAAACTCGGACTGAAACTCCCGCGAAGCCTCCTGAAAACCGCGAATTGCCTTCCCCAAACTGCGGCCAATTTCGGGAAGCTTTTTCGGGCCGAAGATCAGCAGCGCCACCACCAGAATCAGCACCATCTCCGGCAAGCCAATCCCAAAAATATTCATAATCTTTTTCCCCGGCAACGGTTGACTAATTGTATTATGTTAGACAAAAAATCCCGGACAGGCCGGGAAGCAACCATCAAAAATGAAAGCTGTTGGGACTATTGGCCCAGACTCTTCCAATTCACATCAAAGCTGTCGAGGAGCAGGGAAGAATTGTAGATTTGCAAAATAATTAGCAGGAAAACGAAGAATAGCAGCATAAATACTGCCATCAGCGGCGTGGTTCCCCAACCAGGAACGACTTTGCCATATTCAGAGTTGAGGGGTTTGAGGATTTCTCCCAGGGAAGTGCGCTGTGCCATAGGTCTTTCTAAGAATTGCTGAATCGTTTTTTGTAACGTTTTGCAATATTATAAATGGAGAAGCCTCATAAATTAAAATTCACCTATGGAACCCGCAACAGTTCTTATCATCGCCATTGGCGTCACGGTGGTGGCGATCGCCGGCTTTGCTGTCTATATGTCCTTTGGTCCGCCCTCGGTAGCGTTGAGCGATCCCTTTGAAGACCACGAGGACTAAGCCGCTGGGATATTTCCGGGCTGAGCTGGCAGGAGCTAACCTGATTTGGGTTTGCTGCTGCCACTTGTGGACAGGTATTTCCAGCCGCTTCCGGTTGTTTTCTATTAGCAGCAGTTTCACAGCATGGGCAAGCAGCGCGTTCTTTCTGGGGTTCAACCCACGGGAAACCTTCATTTAGGCAATTATTTAGGGGCCATTCGCAACTGGGTCGAAATTCAGCAGCACTATGACAATTTTTTCTGTGTGGTTGACCTCCATGCCATCACGGTTCCCCACAGACCTGCTACCCTCGCCCAGGATACCTATGCGATCGCGGCACTTTACCTGGCTTGCGGCATCGATTTACAGTATTCGACGATTTTTATCCAGTCTCACGTGAGCGCCCACAGCGAGCTGGCCTGGCTGCTCAACTGCGTGACGCCCCTCAATTGGCTGGAGCGGATGATTCAGTTTAAGGAAAAAGCGCTGAAACAGGGAGAAAATGTCAGCGTTGGCCTACTGGATTACCCGGTACTCATGGCGGCGGATATTCTGCTCTACGATGCCGATTTGGTGCCTGTGGGCGAAGATCAAAAGCAACATCTAGAGTTAACGCGGGACATCGCCGCCAGGGTCAATGACCAATTTGCTGGCCCAGAAGCTCCGGTGTTAAAAATCCCAGACCCCTTGATTCGCAGCGAAGGGGCGCGGGTGATGAGTTTGACCGACGGCACCCGCAAGATGTCCAAGTCTGACCCCTTGGAGCAGAGCCGCATTAATCTTCTGGATTCGCCAGATGACATTATAAAAAAGCTCAAACGCTGCAAAACTGACCCGATTCGGGGACTCACCTTCGACGATCGCGATCGCCCGGAGTGTCACAATTTGCTCACCCTCTACCGCCTGCTGTCGGGGAAGGACAAGACCACCGTGGCAGCGGAGTGCGCCGATATGGGCTGGGGCCAGTTTAAACCGCTGCTAGCCGCCGTGGCGATCGCGGCCTTGGAACCCATCCAGGCGAAATATCGCGAGTTGATGGACAGTCGGGATTACCTCAATACCGTACTGCGCCAGGGCCAGGAAAAAGCAGCCGTGGTGGCTGGTGCAACTCTGACACGAGTCAAAGACGCCCTAGGCTATTTACCGCCCCTTTAGCCGGTCTTTTGCCCGTTAATCCCCCAAAGCTGTCAGGAGCACCCACTGCTGCCGCCGATCTCTGCAATTTACGGACACCTGAACGATGGATCGCTTTCGCCGCGCCGCCCAGGCCAAGGAATTTCTGATCACGGCTGAAGTTACCCCGCCCAAAGGCGGCAATCCCGCCCGGATGCTGGCTGCGGCGGCCCACCTCCGGGGCTGGGGTTCATGGGGTTAATGTCACCGATGGCAGTCGGGCTGTGCTGCGGATGTCTTCCCTGGCCGCCGCCACGATTTTGCTCCACCACGGCATCGAACCCATCTGCCAGCTCGCCTGCCGCGATCGCAACTGTTTGGCTTTGCAAGCGGACTTAATGGGGGCCCACGCCCTGGGGATTCGCACGGTCTTGGCCCTGACGGGTGACCCGCTCAAAGCTGGAGATCATCCCGACGCGAAAGCTGTTTTTGATCTAGAATCGGTGCGATTGCTGAAATTGATTGGTAATCTGAACAACGGCTGGGATTTTAACCAAAAACCTTTGACGGATGAGTCCACGGACTTGTTTGCAGGGGCGGCGGTCGATCCCCAATGCCAAAGTTGGTCGGGATTGCAGCGGCGTTTCGAAGGGAAATTAGCGGCGGGAGCCCAGTTTTTTCAAAGTCAACTGATTACGGATTTTGAGCGTCTCGATAAATTCATGCAGCAAATGGGCCTAGAAGCCAATAAGCCGATTTTAGCCGGGATTTTTCTGCTTAAATCTGCCAAAATGCCCAATTTATCAATCGCAATGTGCCGGGCGTCCAGATTCCCGAAGCGATTGTCCAACGACTGGCCGAGGCCGCCGACCCCCTCCAGGAAGGCATTAAAATTGCCGCCGAGCAGGTCAAACAAGCTCAGCAGCTCTGTCACGGCGTTCACCTCATGGCGGTCAAGCGGGAAGATTTAATCCCCCAAATCCTGGATCTTGCCGGAATTGCACCCCTGGCTGTCCAAAATAGCGGTTAGCGCTGACGAAATTCGATCACCCTTCCTTGATGGTTACATCGTACTGACCAAAAAAGTTTTGCCCCAGCAGGCCAATATCCAGGGCAGGCGCGATCGCCACCCGAAGATTTTGCGCCTTCAGTCCGCCCAAGGCCACGGACGCTACCCGACCGGCTTGGAAGGGCACATTGCGATCGCTGGGAGTGTTGGCGAGAAAGATACCTTCTGGCTTAATTTTGAGCTGTTCTGCCATTTTCGGCGTAATTACCGTGGCCGTCGCCCCTGTATCCACCAACATCTCAAAGACCTGTCCGTTGAAGGTCACATCTACTACAGGTGTTCCCCCACGGCGGTGTTTAATTTTCGCTTGAAACAGTCCCGGTACGGCAGTGGGTTGGCCAGAACTAGGGCAGAGGGAACCGAGGCTAATTTGTCGCCCGTTTTCGTCCACCAGAAAACAGCCTGCACTTTCCTGGGCCGCTACTGGCAAAGGTAAGAGCGTTGCAACCATAGCAATCAATAGCAGCTTCACGGCAAAAATTCCTTCTTCGGCCTTATAGAGAACTCTAAGTTCAGAATTCCCAAAATTTCAGTTAACCCATCGTTTTAGGGACAGCTCGCCCCTAACCCGGCGGCCACTTCAGCGATCGCCCGCCTAAGAGATGGAGGTGCAGGTGAAATACGGTCTGCCCGCCATCCTGACCGTTGTTGATCGCCAAGCGATAGCCATTGCTCAATCCCAGTTGGGCGGCCACTTGCTTGGCAACCAGCAGCAGATGACCCAGCAAGGCTTCATCCTCGTCAGTTGCTGCATCAAGCTGGGGCAGGGGTTTTTTCGGAATCACCAAAATGTGAGTCGGGGCTTGAGGATTGATATCCTTGAAGGCCAGCGCCAAATCGTCCTCATAGACAATCTCCGCTGGAATTTCGCGGCGAATAATTTTGGCAAAAATCGTCTCGCTCATTTTCGTAGCTCTCACGGGAATCTTTTAAGATATTACCCCGTTGCCCTGAACTGAACGGGCAGGAGTTACCTGGGGCTATCAAAATAATTTTTTGCCAAAAGGATAGTAAAACACCCGATCCGGATGTTTCAGCCCCCAAACAATGGCCCGCGCTGGCAAAATCACGTTAACTAAACCAACAAAAGGCTAAGCACACAAAAAACAACACCCTCAAACCCGGTCGTTGAAATACCCCAAAGGCCAGCCATCCCAGCAAGGCA